>JALSNL010000024.1 GCA_026987055.1 Melioribacteraceae bacterium
ACCTGGTTGTTGTTTCACCGGATGTTGGAGGAATAAAATTAGCTAGAGCATATTCAAGAAGGTTAAATGTTCCTTTAGTTGTTATAGATAAAAGAAGACCAAAACAAAACAAAGCCGAGGTTATGAATATTATCGGCGATGTAAAAGATAAAAATGTTCTTTTAGTAGATGATCTTATTGATACAGGCGGAACTTTTGTTTCTGCAATTGAAGCTTTGAAAAAAGCCGGTGCCAAAGAAATATTCGGGGCAGTTACACATCCCATTTTATCGGATAATGCTGTTGAAAGAATTGAAAATTCTTCTATATCCAAACTATATGTTACAGATAGTGTGCCGTTAAATAAAAATATAAAAACAAAAAAAATTATTGTAAAAACTGCTTCGGGTTTACTATCCGAAGCAATTAGAAGAACTCATAATCATGAATCTATAAGTTCTTTGTTTGATGTTGATAAAAGTTAGAGAATATATAAATAAGAATAATTGGAGAATGATAAATTATGGCAGAAGTGAACATAATTTCGGAAAAACGTGAAAAGACAACAAAAGGGGCTATTAATCAAATGCGTAAAGCAGGTAACGTGCCTGGGGTTTTATATTCAAATGAAATAGAACACCCAATTAATTTTGTAACATCCGAACTTGCATTACGACCTGTTGTTTATACCAAAGAAATGCATTTAGTTAATTTGAAAATTGATGATAAAGAATATAAATGTATATTAAAAGATACTCAATTTGACCCTGTAACGGATAAACTGATACATGTTGATTTTCAAGCTATTAAAGTTGGACAAGCTATTGAAGTACAAGTTCCTATTCAACTTGAAGGACAAGCAGTTGGTGTTAGAAACGGTGGTAGATTACAACAACATCTTTATAAGCTTGATATTGAATGTTTACCTAAAGATATCCCTGATATTTTTCCTTTGGATATCTCGGATTTGGATATCGGTCAAGCATTACATGTTAAAGATTTATCCTTAGGTAATATTAAAATATTAAATAATGAAGATAATTTAATTGTGGCAATTATTGCACCTAAAGGTCTTGAAGAAGATGAAGTATCTGAAGATGAAGATACTGCTGCTGAAGATACAGCTACTAACGAAGAAGCCGAATAAAGTAATTAAGGTATTTTTTTGAGAGTAATTTTAGGCATTGGAAATCCTGGGAAAGACTATATAAACACCAGGCATAATATTGGTTTTCAAATTCTTGATACATTTGCTCAAAAGTATAATTTAGAATTTATTCCTTCTAAAAATAATTATTGGTATGTGGAAAGTAGTTTTACTACTTTCCCTTTTTTTTTGATAAAACCCACTACTTATGTAAATAATAGTGGATTAGTTGTTTTAGAACTAATAGAAAAATATAAATTGTCTTTATCAAACATTCTTATTATTGTTGATGATGTGAATTTAGAACTTGGAGAAATTAGGATTAGAAAATCCGGCGGAGATGGCGGACATAATGGCATCAAATCAATAATCTACCATACACAATCTATTAATTTTCCAAGAATAAGAATTGGTATAGCAAATAATAATAAAACTAAAAATCTTGCGGATTTTGTTTTATCGGATTTTTCAGCAGATGAAATAACCATACTTAAAGAAAGATTTAAACTTGTTATAGAATTAGTTGAACATTTTATTACCGGAGGAACTTCAGAAATGCTAAACTTCTATAGCAAACAAAATAAATTAATTAACAATAAGAATAATGAAATTAAGGGTACTGAAATATGAATTCAATAATTTATATCATACCATTTCTGGGAATATCAGCATTATTATATTCGTTTATTAAAAGCACTTGGATTAATAAACAAAGTAGCGGTAATGAAAAGATGGTTGAAATATCCAACCACATAAAGGATGGAGCCATTGCTTTTTTAAAAACAGAGTATAAAGTATTAATCTGGTTTATAATTATTGTTGCTTTCTTATTGGGATTTTCAAACTCCGGTCGTGAAAATTCTTCTTGGCTTATTTCGGTTTCATTTATTTTTGGAGCCTTTTCATCTGCATTAGCAGGCTTTTTAGGTATGGTTGCTGCTACAAAAGCAAATGTAAGAACAACCGAAGCTGCAAGAAAAGGTTTGGGCCCTGCTTTGCAAATTGCATTTTCCGGCGGCTCAATTATGGGAATGAATGTTGTTGGTTTAGGAGTGCTTGGTTTAAGTATTTTATTTATAGTTTATTCAAATTTAGATTGGGATGTTGTAAGAGTAATAAATGTTATTTCCGGTTTTTCTTTAGGAGCTTCCTCAATAGCTTTATTTGCCAGAGTTGGTGGTGGTATCTATACAAAAGCTGCTGATGTTGGTGCCGATTTAGCCGGTAAAGTTTATGAAGGAATTCCGGAAGATGACCCTAGAAATCCGGCTACAATAGCAGATAATGTAGGTGATAACGTTGGTGATGTTGCCGGTATGGGAGCTGATCTTTTTGAATCATACGTTGGTGCAATAATAGGAACAATGGTTCTTGGTGCTGTTTTTACAAAAGTATTTGTAGAAAATCCATTGGCTGCCGTTATTCTTCCACTGGTTTTGGCCGGCGTAGGAATAGTGCTTTCAATTATTGGAACATTCTTTGTAAAAGTTAAAGAAGGCGGGAATCCTCAAAAGGCTTTAAATTTAGGTGAATTCGGAACTGCCGGTTTAATGGTTGTTGCTTCCTATTTTATAATTACTTCAATGTTACCCGAATCATGGATATATAATGGATTTGAATACACTAGTATGGGTGTGTTTTTTGCCACTATTATTGGTTTAGCTGCCGGAACAATTATCGGATTAGTAACCGAATATTATACCGGAACGGAATATAAACCTGTTCATAATATAGCTAAACAATCTGTTACCGGAGCTGCAACTGCTATTATTTCCGGATTAGGTGTAGGAATGATGTCCACAGCAATTCCGGTAATAATAATTGCTGCAGCAATTATAAGTGCTTCTCAATTTGCCAGTTTATATGGAATTGCCATCGCTGCTCTGGGTATGCTCTCTACAACTGGAATTCAACTAGCTGTTGATGCTTATGGTCCTATTTCAGATAATGCCGGCGGAATTGCAGAAATGTCCGAACTTCCTCATGAAGTAAGACAAATTACTGATAAGTTAGATGCTGTTGGCAATACAACGGCTGCAATCGGAAAAGGATTTGCAATTGGTTCGGCTGCATTAACTGCTTTAGCTCTTTTTAGTGCATACATGCTCCAAGCAGATATTAAAGTAATTGATTTATCAAAACCGGTAATTATGGGCGGACTTTTTGTAGGTGCCATGTTACCGTTCTTATTTTCGTCTATGGCAATGGGTGCTGTAGGACGCGCTGCGCAAGAAATGATTGTTGAAGTAGGAAGACAATTTAGAGAAATAAAAGGACTTAGAGAAGGCACTGCAAAAGCCGAATATTCCAAATGTGTTACTATTTCAACACAAGCTGCAATTAGAGAAATGATATTACCGGGACTTATGGCAGTAATTGTGCCGGTTGTTGTTGGTTTTGCTTCTAAAGAAATGTTAGCCGGTCTTTTAGCCGGGGTTACTGCTTCAGGTGTTTTAATGGCTATTTTTCAGTCTAATGCCGGTGGTGCTTGGGATAATGCAAAAAAATTAATTGAAGGAAATTTAACAATAGACGGGAAAACTTACGGAAAAGGTTCAGAAGCACACAAAGCAGCAGTAGTTGGCGATACTGTTGGTGATCCTTTTAAAGATACTTCCGGACCGTCATTAAATATTTTAATAAAATTAATGTCAGTGGTATCATTAGTAATAGCACCATTGATTAAATAAATAACAAATAACTAATTATTAACCCTGCTCTTATAAAATAACAAGACTAAGAGCCAAACGTCCATAGGGAGGAAAATATGAGTATAGCACATTATGAAAGTGTTGTAATTATTAATGCTTCTCTTGAAGATGCACAGGTTGAACAAACTATTGCAAATATTCAAGAAAGTATCACTACAAATGGTGGTGAAATTACCGATACGGAAAATTGGGGAAGAAAACGACTTGCCTACAATATAAACAAAGCTAAAACAGGTTATTATCTTATCACTCGTTTTACTGCTCCAACGGAAGCTATCAAAAAATTTGAACGAGCATTAAGATTAGATGAAAATGTAATTCGTTATATGACTATAGTGCTTAGCAAAAAAGATTTGGAACACTTGGAAAAAATTAAAAAAAGTGAAGAACAAAAAGCTCAAGCAACTGTAAAAGAAGAAGAAATTACTAAAACTGATGACTAATTAATTGATTTTTATGGAGGTGTTAAATGGCTGATTTAAAAATGCCTGAATTAAACAATGTAATGATAGCCGGTAATTTAACTAAAGATCCTATTTTTAGAGAAACATCTAATAATACACCTGTAGTAAATTTCCATATAGCCGCCAACAGACGCTATAAAGATAGCAGTAATCAATGGCAAGAAGATGTTTGTTACGTTGGTGTGGTTGCTTGGAATAAATTAGCGGATAGTTGTAAAAACAGATTAGTTAAAGGAAGTGCTGTTTTAGTTGATGGCGAACTACAAAGCAGAACCTTTAAAACCGAAGATGATAAAAATAGAACTATTGTAGAAATTAAAGCTAAACGAATCCAGTTTCTAAATAAAAACGGAAGAACTTCTTCGGCAGATACATCATCTGTTACTGATACAACAGACACTAAACCAGATGAAAACTCTTTTGATAAATTTTTAAGTGATGAAGAGTCAGATTTAATTAACGACGATAAAAATTAAAGGATTTTAAAAATGAAACCTAAATATAAAAAAACTAGACGTGTAATTAATGATTACATTGATTACAAAGATGGTAAAAAACTATCTAAATTCATTTCAGATCAAGGAAAGATTATTCCTAGAAGAATAACCGGATTAAGTGCAAAACAACATCGTGAACTTGTTAGAGCAATTAAAAGAGCCAGACAAGTTGCAATATTACCATTTGTTTCAGAAGCAGTTAAGTAATAAGGAGAATACTAATGAAAGTAATTTTAAGAAAAGATTTTGAACAACTTGGTAAAATCGGAGATCTAGTTGAAGTTAAAAACGGTTATGCTAGAAATTTTCTTTTACCACGTCAAATAGCTTACGTTGCTACTAAAGGAAATATTAGAGCTCTTGAAGAAGAAAAGCAACAATATGCAAAAAAAGAAATTAAACAATTAAATGCTGCCAAAACTTTAGCAGAAGAATTATCAAATGTCTCAATTACAATTCCGGTTAAAGTTGGTGAAGAAGACAAAATATTTGGTTCCGTTACAACTCAAATGATTGCTGATGCGTTGAAAGAAAAGAACTATGATATCGATAAACGTAAAATTATACTTGAAGAACCAATTAAAGCACTTGGTATTTATGAAGTAAACATTAAACTACACAATGATGTAAATACTGTGGTTAAAACTTGGGTAGTTAGAGAATAAAATGAAAAAATAAATATCATAAAATCTTTTAAACCTCAGTAATTTTTACTGAGGTTTTTTATTTATACAACTAGGGTTACACAAAATTGTCCCGTCAAAAAACGCTTAAAAAT
>JALSNL010000025.1 GCA_026987055.1 Melioribacteraceae bacterium
AATATAATCAACACACTATTTGTTCAATGCTTTTTGAATTGCTTCTTCGGCAAGGGGAATCATAATTTCGTAACCGGCTTTGTTAGGATGTACTCCATCAATAGTATATTCAGCTTTCAGTCCGTTTCGATTGTCAACCATCGAAGAAAAATAATCCAGAAATATGATATTGTTATTCTTGGCATAATTCTCAATCATTTTGTTTAACATAGGGATTTTCTCCGCCGGATTTAATCCCGGATTCCAAGGATAATCAAAAGCGGGTAAAACAGAAGAAAGGATAACCTTAATATTATTTGATTTTGCCAATTCAACCATTGAAATAATGTTATCCATAATCATTTGCAGAGTAGAAGGACCGGTGTTTCCGGCAATATCATTTGTGCCGGCTAAAATAACAACAACTGCCGGTTTAAGATTAATTACATCTTGTCTGAATCTAAGTAACATCTGAGGTGTTGTTTGACCGCTTATGCCTCGATTGATATATTGACCGTTTGAGAAAAACTCCGGTGAAAATTTACTCCAACCTTCAGTAATGGAATTACCCATAAACACAACCCGGTTTTCTTTAGAGGATGGTAATTCTAATTTTATATTTTCGTTTTTAAAACGATTTAAATTTGCCCAATCTTGTGCGGTTAGGTTATCTGTCATAATTACACATATAAATAATATTATAAAAGTTAGTATCGTTTTTTTCATAATTGAAATATAGCAATTTAGGAATTAGGAAGTGAAATTGGATAATTATAAACTACAAATAATTACCGAAAACCAGTTAGGAATTATATAACTTATTTTAACTAACAATTTTTATATTTGGATTCAATGATGAGACTAATAATACAAATTATCTTTGCTGTACTAATTTTTCCGGGAGCCAAGTATTTAGCGCAGGATTATTCCGTACGTTCCAATAGTTTTGTCTATCCTGACCAAATGAAATTTGGTGCTATTAAACATTCGGTAAGTTTAACATTAGCTAAACTTCCCGAAGATGCAGTTGAAGAAGCAAGTTCTTATATTTACGCTCCACTAATTAACTACAATATTTTATATGGATTACCATTGGGCTTTGCAGCACATGGTAATGCAACAACAAATTGGATAACGTTTCATTTGTCTTTGGGACCTAAATGGAACTATCAATTTAAAAGAGTTTCTGTTTCTCTTGGTTATGATGTCGCTTATGTGTACGGAAGACTTTTCAAATTCGGGTTTAACAGCAAAATTAAAGGTTGGTTAAATTATCCTAACATTACATTGGGTATTGCTTTTAATAGATTTACAATGTCTTTTAGAGCAGATGCTACATTTATAACAAGCTTAGAACAATTTAATGATGATATCGAAATAGGGACAGACAAAAATAGAATTGCCGGAGTTTCACTAGGTGTTTTTATTGAACAGCCTTTGTGGAATAATAATTATGTTACATTAGCTTTCAAAGGGAATTACACTCGTCTTTATTATCCGGCGTGGGCAGTTTTTCCTACATGGGATAGATATAATTTTATTCCGGAAGTTATAATTGGGTTTGTGCTATGAGAAAATTTTTAGTTATTTCTTTAGTTTTTCTTGTCATTCTTGTTTCTTGCGATACTAAAGTTGATCTTGTAATTCCGCAATTTTCCGATGGAAGTATTCTGGAAGGTACTAACCAAATTCCTTTAGCAGTGAGAAATTTAACTGAAGGTGTTTACAAAGTTACAAAAGGAGAAAAGAAGTTTGGTCAACAAGTTGTTTTAAAATGGAATCGGGGCAAATTATCAATCTACGGAGCTAAACTGGGCATTTATTTTATTTTAAGCGGAGGTGTAAAAGATTCTATTCTATATTTTGAAGGGAAGTGGCGGTATGCAGTAAATACAGAGATTGGTCTGGTTCGCTTATCAAGTTCTAAAACTAATGATACATTTAAGTTAACGGGAAGTTACGGAGAAGAAAATGAAACTCCGAATAATGCTATGGAACTAACATATTTAAGACCATTCAGCAAAGAGGTTAAAGAGAAAGATTTTTATATAATTGCTCACAGAGCCGGCGGTAGAAATTCCGATTATGTTGGTGCATCCGAAAATTCCATTGAAATTCTTCCCTTTGCAGAATACCTTGGGGCAAACGGTGTTGAAATAGATGTTAAACTCAGCAAAGATAATATTCCGTTTATATATCATGATGAAACAATAAACCTTAGAACAACAAAGGATAGTCCAATTTGGGGAAATATTGAAAGTTTTACATTCAAACAGCTTAGAACATTTGTGGTTCTTAAAAATGGAGAACGGATACCAACCTTGCAAGAAATGCTCGATTTTATTTTGGAAAAAACAAAATTAAAACTTGTTTGGTTAGATATGAAATCTGAGAAAAACACTTTGCCAAGTGTTATTGGAATACAAAAAGAAGTATTAGAAAAAGCAAAATTAATGGGTAGAGACTTGGAAATATTGCTTGGTATTCCCACAGAAGAGAAAAGGAATTTACTTATGCAGCAAAATGGATTTGAAAATATTCCTTCTTTATGCGAGCTTAGTATTAATGATGTCAGAAATCTAAATTCTAAAATTTGGGCACCAAGATGGACTTTGGGTACACAGACAAGTTCAGTTGAACAGATGCACAACGAGGGAAGAAGAGCTTTTACATGGACGTTAGATCAAGTTGGAACAATTTCAGAGTTTATAAAAGTTAGTAAGTTTGACGGTATATTAACTAATTATCCTACAATAGTTTCTTATTTTCATTATGCAAAATAATTTTATAAGAAAAATATTTCACTTTTTTTTCTTTATAGTAATTCTGTTTAACTCGGAATATAAAGGGCAAACTACGAATACACTTTATAATGTTTCTTTTGATATTGGTTTAGGTTTTACCAGATATGTTACCGCTTTGCCTCAATTTGGATTAAATAAAAATTCTTTTAATCTAACCGGAAGAATAATGTGGAAACCGGAACATTTATTAAGTGTAGGCTTTGAAACCGGCTATGTACCTCTTTATAATTTAAGGACGGATAATTATAATTCTGTTTTCGGTAATACGGATGTTGATCTCTCAATGATTGCCGTTCCTGTATTCTTAACTTTCGGGATGGAAATATTTGATGATATTATAATTTACGGAGGAGTTGGCGGAGCTTCGTTAAATTCAACAGCTGATTATTTTGATAACAGAGTGATAAGTGCAAGTTGGACTAACGCCTATGAGTTGGCGGCTTCGTATTCTTTTTACAAAACTAAAAAGTTAGATTTTAGCGGAGAATTTAAGTGGTACAATTTTTCTAAGGTTGAAGACTCTGCACTTATTTTGCAGATAACAATTGGGTATAATTTGTTTTCTTATTAGCAAATATGCAAAGGAAGGTAAATAATGTTTCTTAATTTGTGCTTTTAATACGATTGAAAAATATAGTTGCTTATGGTTACAACTACTTTAATATTTTATTTTTAAAAAAGTTCCATACTTCCGTAGTCATTTCAATATCATGGTTTTGTTTGTTAAAATATTTTTCAAATAAAGAAGAATATTGTTCTCTGATGCTTGGAGCGGAATGTCCTCCACCATTCACTTTATACAAAATAATTTCTGTTCCATTAATCCCATTTTTATATGAGAATTTTTCAACAAACCCTCCGTCTTTTGTGTCTAAATCAGGGAAAATATAATGCGAGGGAACAGTATCTGCTTTGTTAAAATGTATCCAATAATCAATAGTTTTGGCTGTAGATAAGACTGAGCCATGTTTGGAATTTGCTGGATTAGAAACATAACCACCTTCATAAGGCATATGATTATCATTAGTTCCATTCATAAATAGTATTGAAATCGGATTCTTAGGAGTTTTGCATTTTGAAATTGCCGGTTTTGCGGCAACAATAGAGGCAATAGCAGCAATTTTACTGTTTAATTCTATTCCTAATCTTTGTGCCATAAATCCACCATTGGAGGTTCCCGATATATAAATTCTATTTGTATCAATCCGATGATTCGATGAAATAACACTGATTAAAGTATCGATGAAATGCACATCATTAGCATTTGAACTAACCATACAATCACCACGACAATCATTCCAAGTGGGTTTACCGTAAGCCCCGTTTAATCCTTCGGGATAAATCACTATAAATTTTTCAGATTCGGCTAACTCCATCCATAATTTGTATGGCGTTTTATGTCCGCTTTCTCCGGTCATATCTTCGATATAAATTCCTCCGCCGTGTAGTTCAAATATCAAAGGAACCTTTGTGTTTTCAATGTCTTTAGGAATATATATAGCATATCTTCTATCTAATCCGTCAATAATAATACTTTTTGTAAATAAACCTGTTACGTAACTTTTAGTTTCAGGTCCGGTACAACTAATTAGAATATAGTTGAAAATAATAATTGTACTAAAGAATATTATTTTATGTATTAATATTTTCATATTCATTTAATTATTATGAATTATTTTATTTGCTAAAGCCTTGCATTAGTTGTTTGATTGCTTTGAATAATTCTTTTTGAATTAAGAATAAATTTTGTTTGTTATTCGCAAAAAAGAATACCCAATAATTCCCGACATAACCGAACCAATGATAATCCCGACTTTCATAGAATTTATACTGGTTAAATCTTCTGCAAAAGCTAAATTCCCAATAAAAATTGACATTGTAAAACCAACGCCGGCAATAATTGCAATGCCAAGTATTTGCTTAAAAACAATGCCGCTGGGTAATTCGGTGATTTTTAGTTTTATGCCCATAAAAGAAAATAATGCAACACCAATAAATTTACCAACGAATAAACTTATTGCTATATTGAATATCAGAGCAAAATCAAATTCTGAATTTGTATTTATTTCAACTCCGGCATTGGCAAAAGCAAAAATAGGTAATATAAAATATGCTATAAAACTATGAAGCCTATGTTCAAGGCTTTGTAATGGTGACCGAACCTCAATAATTAAGCTATCTAAATTGTCAATATAATTTATTTCATCTTTTGATAATAAATGTTCGCTTTCTTTTACAGATAGATTGGTCAACTTACGAGCGATTAAATTTAGATTTTTAGAAAAAATATTTGTATTTGTTCTTCTTTTTATCGGAATGGTAAATGCCAAAAGTACACCGGCTATAGTTGGGTGTATGCCGGATTTTAAAAATAAGAACCAAGCAATAATTGCCGTTATTATTCCAATAGGCAAGGAATATTTCCGTTTATGGTAAAAGATTCCTAAAACAGTAATTAAAAGAATACCATAAAGTATAAAAAGCCAATTTATATTAACACTATAAAATATTGCTATTACAAGTACTGCTGCAATATCATCTATAATTGCAAAGGCAGTTAGAAAAACTTTAAGGGCTAAAGGAATCCTTTTACCTAAAGAACTCAATATTGCTAAAGCAAATGCAATATCGGTAGCCATTGGTATGCCCCATCCTTTAACAGTATTAGGATTCTGATTTAAAATTAGAAATAAAGCAACCGGAACCAAAACTCCACCCAATGCTCCAATTAAAGGGAAAGCAGCCTTTTTTAAAGTATTTATTTCACCAATCAGTAA
>JALSNL010000026.1 GCA_026987055.1 Melioribacteraceae bacterium
ATTCTTGGCGATGTTAATCAGAACGATGTTGTAAAAAATTAACTCACAAATATCCCTATGAAAGAATAAACACCGATGAGGGTTTAAGAATTGATTTTGAAGATCATTGGGTACATTTTAGCAAATCCAATACCAAGCCGATTATAAGATGTATTGCATAAGCGAAAACGGAAGATTTAGCTAATAAATTTTAGAATTGTAGAAGAACTAATGAAATAAAAACTTTGCGAACTTAGCGGTAAACCTTTGCGTTTCTTTGCGTAAAAGCTTTTTGTTTCTCGCAAGGACCGCTGGACAGCTAAGACCATTACGAAAAACACACAAAGGAAGAATCATTGTAACCTGGCTCTTTTCTTAAAAAAACTCATCAAAGCCAAATCAAACGGAGCAGTTGTGTCAATCAAATTATAGTCAAAGCCATATTTATTACAACCGTTCTTGAAGGTTGTTAAATATTCTTTCATGGCATCAGTATAAGCTTTTTGAATTTGTAAAGGCTGCGTAGTCAACTCTTCTCCGGTTTCCATATCAACAAAAATAGAATCTTTATTAAAAGAAAAACTCTTTTCAATAGGATCTAAAACATGAAATATTATCACTTCACTTTTTTTGAATTGAAATTTTTTAAGAGAAGCAAGTACGGAATTTATATCATCAAAAAAATCGGATATAACAATTACCAAACCCCTCTTTTTCATTTTATCGGCAATCATATTTAACGAAACGGAAGTTTTGGTTACATTTTCCGCTGTTGTTTTTTCTATTTCCGAAAGTAATGTTTTTAAGTAAGTTGTTTGAGATTTAGGTCTAATATATTTTTTAATAATATCTGCATATAAAACAAGACCAACAGCATCTTGCTGACGTAACAAAAGATTTATTAAACTTGCAGCTAAAATTTTAGAATATTCAAATTTTGTAATTACTCCATCATGTTTATAATCCATAGATTTGCTGGAATCGAGAATAACATGAGCAATTAAATTTGTTTCTTCTTCGTACTGCTTAATATAATATTTTTCACTTTTGGCGTAAACTTTCCAATCAATATTACGTATTGAATCGCCTTGCATATAAGGTCTGTGCTGACTAAACTCCACACTAAAACCATGGTAAGGACTTTTGTGATAGCCGACCATAAATCCTTCTACAACAGTTCTGGCTTTTAGTTCTAGTGTTTTTAATTTAGCAACTATGGCAGGGTCTAATAATTTTTTATAACTATTATTTGGATTCATTTTTAATTTTAGGTTCCATCTTTTCCCTTAAAACTTCTTCGGGAGATTTACCTAAATTCTGCAATTCAATTTTTGCATCTTTTATTAATTCCCCATCAGGGTATTTTTCAATGTATAATTTATAAGCAGTTCTTGCTGCGTTTAAATCTTGTAATTCATTAGCTAAAATAAAAGCAGCCATAAATATGGAAGATCCCGCTCTTTGGGAATTTGGATATTTAGTAAATATTTTTTTGTATAATGAAACGGCTTTCCTCAAAGACTCTTTAGCATCAATATTTTTAATAACTTGTCCTTGATAGATTTTTGCCATTTCAAAAAGTGCATCCGGTACATTTGGACTTTCCGGAAAATCCTTAGTTATTTGTTCATACAGATTGATAGCTTCGGAATATTTTTTTTGTTCAACTAATTTTTTAGCATTATCAAATAAATTTTTATCTGTTTTGCTACTGCACGAACTAACAATTAACATTGCAAATAACAATAAAAAGAATTTTAATAATTTCATTTTAACTGCCCCCAAAATTTGGATACTACATAATAATATAAGAAACAAAAATATTGCTTAATTCAAAAAAATATTCACTAAAATATAATTCCAAAAAAATTAAATTACCGCACTTTCGGTTATTTCAACAAAACATCTCGAAGAATTTAATTTACAGTTCAAACCTATCGGAATAGTAATGTTTTCTTTTATGTGTCCATGACTAAAATTATAAATTACCGGAATTTTAAGCTTGGAAAAATAATGGTCAATAACTTCATTGAGTTTTATTGTGCTCTTTGATTTATCTTTTTCATAACAATCGGTAAATCTACCTAAAATTACACCATTTGTTTGATTAAATATTTTTGCAAGCTTAAGCTGATTAAAAAATCTATCAATTTTATAAGGTGTTTCGCCAATATCTTCCAAAAATAAAATACTGTTTTTAAAACTTGGGAAATATTCACTTCCCATAATGGAAGTTAAAACAGCTAAATTTCCACCTAAAATATTACCTTCTGCTCTGCCTGAATTTAACACATAAAATTTTTCACCATTAGGATTATGTAATTTCCCAATCTTTTTAGAAGAAGTAAGAATTCTCCAAAAATTTTCTTCTGCAAAAGTATTTATTTTGCCACTAAAATCAGTTGCTAACATTGGTCCGGCAAAAGTAAGCAATCCTGCTTTTTTAAAAAGCGCCAAATGTAAGGCAGTAATATCACTATAACCAACAAATATTTTAGGGTTCCTTTTAATAAGAGAATAATTTATTTTATCTAATAATCTACCGGAACCATAACCGCCACGAACACTAAAAATTGCTTTAACATCTTTATTCTTAAACATCGCATGAAAATCACTTAATCTTTCATCGTCTGATCCAGCTAGATAACCGTGTTCTTTACCAACATTTTCACCAACTTCAACTCTATAGCCCAAACTTTCAAGATATTTAACACCTTTTTCTATTTTACTTAAATCACTTGGTGTAGATGCCGGAGAAATAATTCCAATTAAATCTCCTTTTTTAAGTTTTTTAGGTTTAAGTATTGCCATAATTTGCCATATTATTTATAAAAATTTTTTGAATATAAAAAAAAGTTTCCATTAACAAAAATTTATTTTATAAACATAAAACTACAATGTGATATTCACAATAATCAGTAACTTTAACTTAGTCTAGCTAAAATGTTATATAACAATAGGTTAATTTTTTATTAAATCCTTCCTATTCCAATCAATAAATTTTTGAGTTATAAATTCCAATACTTTGGAATGCTGTTCATTGCCGTTTCCGGTTATTTGCATAGGTTTTCCGAATTCTATATAACATTTTTTCCCGGGTGTAATTTTACCAAAATCCTTTATAATTTTTCCGTTTTGCCAAGCATCTGTTATTAAAGCAATTGGTATTACAGGAACATTGTTTCTCTTGGCAAGTTTAATTCCCAAAGTATTAAAGCCTGCAGCATCAAAAAATTTGGCTCTTGTTTTTTGCGGAAAAATTAAAATTGATCTCCCTTCTTTTATTCTTTCAGCTCCAACTTCCATTACGGTTTTTAAGTCTTCACGCGGATTTTCACGTCCAACTTCAATCGGATGCCGATGTTTGTTAATTGGTCCAAATAATGGTGTAGATGATAATTGTTTTTTTGTTACAAAAACCAAAGGTTTTATTGGTTGAATAATTGCAGGAAGAATTAAAGTTTCCATCATGCTCATGTGATTGCCTATAAAAATAACCGGACCATCAGCCAGATGTAAATTTTTCATTCCGCTAAACTCAAATTCAAGTCCTATTGATTCCAGAGCATCTAAAACTTCCAAAGAAGTTGCAACCCAGTTATATCTGTTATATAGGTTTCTTTTGGTTTTAAGATTTGCTCCTACAAATATTTTCCCAAGTTTTAGATAAAATCTTGTTGTAGGAAAAATTATTTTTTTAGAGGTTTTAGTTCTATAAATATCTTCCGAAGCTAAAATTCTGGGATAAGTTTTATAATTCATATTATTTATATTTTCTAAAGAATCATTTCGGTTTCAAATTTACAGAATTTTTAAATAAATCATTTAAAATAAAAAAAGCCTTAAAGAAAAACTTTAAGACTTTTTATAGAGTGACCCCAAGGGGATTTGAACCCCTATTACCGCCGTGAAAGGGCGAGGTCCTAACCGTTAGACGATGGGGCCATCAAAAAAATTTTATGGGGTGAGCGATGGGATTTGAACCCACGACCTTCTGGGTCACAACCAGACGCTCTAACCAGCTGAGCTACGCCCACCATCTATATATTAAAAGATCAGTACGCCCGAGTGGACTCGAACCACTAACCTACAGCTTAGAAGGCTGTTGCTCTATCCAATTGAGCTACGGGCGCATGCCGTTAAATATACAAAATTTTTTTTAATTTTGTCGGGGCGGCAGGATTCGAACCTGCGACCTCCTGCTCCCAAAGCAGGCGCGCTAACCGGACTACGCTACGCCCCGTAAACTTCTAACGAGATCGATTTTTATTATATTCAATATTTGAAAGAACTAAAAAAAATTAAGATTCAAAATTAAAATTTTCTACTTACAAAGTCAATTTTAACTGAACTTTTTTTTTAATAATCTGAGTTTTTGAACAGACAATTCTTTTAACAATAATCTAATTACAAAATAGTTATATTTATACTTATTTTAATATTATTTTATTCCGGATATATGAAGCTTTCTTTTTTTATTACAAACAAATATATTAAAAGCAAAAGCAGTGGTAAATTTCTTTCGCTTATTTCTATTATTACTATTGGCGGAATAGTATTAGGGGTAACTGTTTTAATAATGGCTATCTCTATATTAAATGGTTTTGAAAATAATATAAGTGAAAATATTATAAAATTTAATGCTCACTTAAATATTAACGGATTTAGTCAAAAAAGCTTGCCTGATTATTATCTAACTGAAAAAAAACTACACGAATATTTGCATGGTAAATTTAGTAGTATATCACCATATATTGAAAAAAAAGTAATTTTGGCAAAGAAAAAGAGAGCCGAAGGAATTATTCTGCGTGGGATTGATTCGTTAACCATAGAAAATTCGATTAAAAGAATTATTGTTGAAGGTAATTACAAACTTAATAAAAATAATTTCGGAATTATTATCGGAAGAAAATTAGCTGAAAAAATTGATGCAAAGTTAGGCGATAAACTTATGGTCTTTGCACTAAATAATAACGAACCTCCTTCCCTTTCCAATTTACCTATTATTGAACAATTTAAAATTACCGGAATATATGAAAGCGGAATGGCAGAGTATGATGACATACACGCTTATTGCAATTTTAAAATTGCAGAAAATTTTTTTGAACTTAATGATGAAGTTACTGGCTACAATATTAACTTAATAGATATCTCACAAATTGATAGTATTAAGCAAGTATTAAATGCAAAATTACCTTATCCATTTAATGTTAGAACATACAAAGATTTAAACAGACAGGTTTTTACTTGGCTGGAATTACAAAAACAACCTATTCCTATTATTTTAGGATTAATTATTATTGTTGCAATATTTAATATTGTAGGTGCGTTGCTTATGTTGGTTATTCAAAAAACAGAAGCAATTGGTATTCTAAAATCAATGGGAGCAAGCAAATTACAGATTATTCAAATATTTGTATTACAAGGTTTATATTTGGCTGCCATAGGAATTGTTTTGGGAAATATAATAGCTTTTATTTTAAGTTGGTTACAAAGCACATACAAAATTATTCCTTTACCGGAACAAATATATTTTCTTTCAAGTGTACCTATTTCAATTAAT
>JALSNL010000027.1 GCA_026987055.1 Melioribacteraceae bacterium
AAATTTATTAATTTTAAATATAAATAATATGAAAATACTTGTCGGGTCTAAAAATCCTGTAAAAATAGAAGCTGCTAAAGAAGCATTTTCGCTTTACTTCTCAAACGTAAAAGCTATTGGAATTTCCGTAAATTCTAATGTTCCTTCACAACCGGTAAACAGCCAAACTTTTGAAGGAGCAAAAAACCGTGCTTTGGAATTAAAACAAATTAATGAAAATGAAAATTTGAATGCAGAATATTTTGTTGGAATTGAAGGAGGAATACAAGAAACCTTTGGCAAGTGGTTTGCTTTTGGCGGAATGTGTATAATTGATAAGTCCGGCAAAACCTCTTTCGGAACTTCCGCACATTTTGAATTACCCGAAGTAATTACAAAACGTTTATTAAACGGAGAAGAACTCGGATATGTAATGGATGAAATTATGAATGATACTAACACTAAACAAAAAGGCGGTGCAATTTCTTTTTTTTCAAACGGAAAAATGAACAGAAAAGAACTTTATATTCCGGGAATCATTTCGGCATTAATTCCTTTTTTACACAAAAGATTATACTTTTAACTATTGTTTATATAGATTATTTTAGTTTTTTTTCTTCTAAATATATCTTTTCTTAGATTCAAACTAATAAAATTACTTTCCACAATTTATTTTAGGTAAAATAATAAAAGCTAATGCTACAACCACACTTGCTGCAATAAAAATCGGAATGAATCCAATATAGTTTATTAACAAACCGCTAACCAAAGGAAAAAACGCAACGGTAATATTTAACGAACCTTTTATTCCCTGATACATTGCACGGTTAGTTTCGTTTGTTATTTCAAGGAACATTCCTTCGTAGGCAATCTTAAACGCACTCATTGCAGTTCCGGCAATAAAAAAGATACCGCCTAAAAAATAAATACTATTACTTTTGGCTGCCAGCAATGCTAATAACGGTAAAAATATTTCAATACCGATGGCGGATTTTATAACGCCTTTGAATGAATATTTTTTTACAACTTTATGCCATAAAAAATTAGATATAATCATTCCGAAGATTTGGAATAAAAGAAAATTTCCGATTGACGATTTGGTAAGTTCAAAATTGTTTTTTGCCAGCACAACAAAAAAAGGAATAAGCGTTAACGGCAATTGTACAAAGTTAATCAAGAAAATAAAATTTCTAAAACGTACATCCTCCCGCAAAAGTTTTGGAATAAATTTTAGTACTTGAAAAAACCCCCGTTCTTCTCTGAACTTTTCCGTAGGTTTTTCTTTTATAACTATAAATCCCATAGATGCTATAAATAAAAGAACGGAAGCAGCTGTAAACATGTAAATGTAATTGTTCGGATAAGGAAATCCTTTCAAGAATTGTCTAACTATCAAAGCGGAAATTAAAACACCAACGCTGCTTAAAAATTGGCGTACAACAAAAAATCTTTTACGTGTTTCTCCTTTAATACTTTTCCCGAGAATATCAGTATAAGAAATTCCGGCAAAAGCACCGCTAACCGAAAAGATAAACATCCAAACAAATACAAAAACAATTACCATTGCAGGAGTTAAAGATGTTGCTTTTGTTAAAGTCCAGACAGTTCCTAAAAATGCCCCTACTCTTAAATATATTCCAAGTAAAAGAAATTTCTTTTTATATTTTTTTTGACTTAAAAACCCGGCAAATGCAAGTTGTGAAACAATTGGAACCCCAACGGTTATTGCGGTTAAAATTCCAATTTCAATTTGTGAACCGCCAACCAATATAATTAATCCCGGAAGCACAGTGTTTCTTTCTGCAAAAGTTTGTGCAAGTGCCAGCCAGAAAGCATGCCAAATAAAGGCTACAAAATTTCTTTTTTCTTCTTTTGGAATATTCATAAATAAAAATAACGCAGACCTGTTGTCTGCGAGTTTGTTAAAAATTATATTTTCAAAATTTTAATTAAAACAAATAACCAAGTTGCAATTTTAATGTTAAAAAATTATCCGGAGCTTCGTCAATTGCATTGTTAACAATGGTATAACTTGAAATTAGTCCGAGATTGATATTAGAATTAAAATTATATTTTACACCCGCATTTATTTTTTGTGAAAATGAGAAATTCAAATCAATATCAGTTGAAAGATCAAGTTCGGATATTTTATTGAATAATGTTTTGGCAATAAATTTATCGGAAACCGCGGGAGCAAAAATTTGCAACCCAAGTCCGCCGCCGATAACAAAATCCAATTTCTCAATTGAGTAAGGAATATAATTAAAAGAAATCATAGCTCCTAATCTTGCCCAAGGAACGTTATAGTTTGATGTTTTTTTATAAAAAGGATCCGTAAGTTTAGGAACATTCCTTGTGTAATCAACATTATATTCAAGATAATTGAAATCACCTTCAAAAATAATAGAATAATTTTCATTGGAATTATAACCCAAACTAATTCCGAATGCAATAGGATTTTCAAATCCTGTTCTTTCCAAAGTTGCTTCCGTTAAATCTTGTAAATTAAACCCTGTCGATAAATCTGGAATTGTATAAAAATCTTTACCTGCCGAAATTCCAATTTCAAAAGATTGAGCGGAAACGGAAATAGTTAAAGTTAAAAGTATAAATAATAGTGTTAAAATTTTTTTCATTTATAACTCCTTGCAAGTATTATAAGCACTTTGTATTGCCGTAACAGCATCACCAACTTGATTTGCATCGCCGACAAAATAAACATCCATTTTCCCCTTTAGGTTTTCACCAAAGCGGCGTACCGGTTTCATGCCTGTTGCCAAAACAATAACGTCAATATTTTCAAAAGATATTTTTTCGTTTCCTTCAAGTTTTTCGGCAATCACTGTTGAGCCTTCAACCGAAACAACTTTTGTTCCCGTGAAAATTTCCACATTATTTTTTTTCAATTTCATTAAATTAAGTTTTCGCGTTATCATTTCCATATCGCGTGCTATATCATCCAAAAGTTCTACAATTGTAACTTTGTTTTTATAATCAACTAAAGTATTTGCTATTTCAACTCCAATGAGACCGCCACCAATTACAAGTATGTTTTTTCCTTTCGGAATGTTTTCCTTTTCAAGAATTTCCGCCCAATGAAAATTGTTAAGTCCGTTAATTGAAGGAACAAAAGGTTCCGAACCTGTTGCAATGATTGCAGTATCAAATTTGCCAATTATATCTTCTTCTTTGATTTCTTTTTGAATTACTTTAATATTTTTTAATTCGTTCAAATAATAATCTATTTGTTTTTTAAGCGATTCTTTTTGCGATGGCATTGGAGCATAGTTAAATTGACCGCCTAATTTATTTTTTTCAAACAATGTTACTTTGTGTCCGCGTTTATTTAATGTGTATGCGGCTTCCATTCCGGATAAACCTCCGCCGATAACTGCAAAGTTTTTTTGGTTTTCCGATTTTGTAAATATTTCAAGCTCTTTCCCAACCAAAGGATTAATTTCACATTGCAAACCTTTCCCTATTTTAATTCTACCCAAACAGCCGGTTAAACAAGCCGAGCAAGGTCTGTAGTTCTCATTTTTGTTTCTTAAATATTTTCCGGCAAAATCCGGGTCTGCAATTAAAGCTCTTCCCAAAGCAATAAAATCGGCAAGTTTTTCATTTTTGATTTTATCTATATCATTAAATTCATTTATTTGTCCTACTGTTATTACCGGAACTTTAACCGCTTCTTTAATTTTACCAGCCATTTCCCAGTTTTTACCTTTAGGTATAAAATGATGTTGATAGTACCAAGGCGGCGTAAGGCAAGCACTTCCGGCGGTTACATGAATTGCATCCGCTCCTTCTTTTTCCAATCGTTTAGCCAATCGGATTGCATCATCAATATTCATTCCTTCCGGATGCATTTCGTCTCCGCTTATTCTGGCAATTACCGGCAGACTTGTTTTCTCTTTAATTTCCTTTAGAATTTCCAAACCGAAAAGTATTCTGTTTTCAAAACTACCGCCATAAATATCATTTCTTTTATTCGATTCGGGAGACAAAAATTGAGCAATTAAATATCCCAGTCCGAATTGAATTTCCAAAGCATCGTAACCGGCTTTTTCCGCTCTTACCGCAGTGTTAACATATTTTTGCTGAATTTCTTTTATACCTTCCAAACATAAAGCTTTCGGCTGTTTGGGATGATTAGGACATTGAACATCGGAAGCGGAGTAAAAAACATTATCCGGAATTTTAGGGTTTGCCATTCTACCCGGATGATTTAAATGTGCAATTGCTTTTGCACCTTTATTTTTAACTGCAGAAACAAGTTTTTTATGTCCTTCTATTTGTTCCTCTTTATCAAATCCTATTTGCGTAGGCAATTCTCTTACATGTTTATCAAGATAAAAAGGCTCGAATATAATTGCCGCAACATCATTTGCCCGTCTTTCCCAAAAGGCAATGTGTCTATCGGTAATTTCTCCGTTGCCGCTGTTATAACCGGTTTTAACCGGAGCCATAATAATATTGTTCCTAAGTTCAATGCTTCCTAATTTCATTTTAACCTCAATTCAAATTATATATAATTTAAGATGATATTTCGGTAACTATATAAAAATCATAAAAATTATTTATGTAAATTTAAGTAATA
Source organism: Melioribacteraceae bacterium (assembly GCA_026987055.1). Lineage (GTDB taxonomy): Bacteria > Bacteroidota > Ignavibacteria > Ignavibacteriales > Melioribacteraceae > JALSNL01. Next base: position 4,580 of record JALSNL010000027.1, read on the forward strand.
AAATAGTTTTATATCATAAAAGAACAGGTTAAAAGTATATGTTGATAATGATTGGAACAGACGGAACGGAATTAACAAGCAAGGTTGCAAAACGTTTCGGACATGCACGTTATTATATTAAGTGCAACGAAAACGCCAATATTATTGAAGTAATTGATAATCCGGAACATGATGAAAAACATCAGGTTTTAATTGATGCAATAAACAATGGGGTTAATGTTTTTATTGTTGGCAATATTGGCCCGCATGCGTTTTCAATTTTGAACCGAGAAGGTGTTAAAATTTATTTGGCAAGAAATATCTCTTCAAAAGAAGCGCTTGAAAAGTTAAGAAATAATGAGCTGGAATTATTAACGGAACCTACCGTAAAAAAAAGTATGCACAAACATTAAAGAAAATCAATTATTAAAAACGTTAATTTTAACGGAAGATAAAACCTCATAATTTCTATCTTCAAAAGGTTCGTTGTAATTTGTATTAACGTATTGTTCTATCCAAGCATCGCGTTTATCAAACAAATCGAATATTTCACTTTTGTAAGCTTTAAAAATATATTGAATAAATTCTAAAACCTTTTCTTCCTTAAAAAGATTTTTATTAATACTAAATCTTTCCAAATATTGTTTAAGTTCATTTGCTTTTACATATTTATCTCCTGTTACCCAACGGTTTACCGTACTCAAACCAATTGGTATTCCTTCTTTATTCATTGAAATTAAAACAAGATGAATCAAGTTGCCTTTGTTGTCTTCGGTAAATGTATGAAAATGTCCGTATTCATTTTTTCTGTGAGCATGAAAAAAAACTCTGCATTTGGTTTGTTCATCATAGATGCCGCCATCGTAAGGGTAATGAACTGTCGGATCAAATTTATATTCTTTTCCATTCATTATTTTTAAAACCAAATTTGTCCCTTTGGTTTTTAATACGTGAATAATA
>JALSNL010000028.1 GCA_026987055.1 Melioribacteraceae bacterium
TTGTTGTAGTACCCAATTGTAATTTTTGCAATATAATATTGCAATTTTCCAATGGCTCTTTCGTAACGGAATTATAAACATTGCCTGAAATGAAACTACTTTTCTGTTGGGGGAATGATTTATTAGATAAAAAAACTACTAATGAAAGACTAAAAATTAATTTTGCGATTATTCGTAACAAACTATTGCTTCTTAAATAAGTTATAGAAAATTAAATATATTTGATTGAGCCCTCACAAATATTTTAATACTTATAATTAAAGTTATTGTTATAACTATAATTCATCAAGGTCAAAAATCTATTCTTAAAAAGACTAAAACAAATTTGTTGTTACTATAATCATTTTTTCGGTTCCTTATCTTCTTTTGGGTCTGTACAAATGCGTTGCTTGACCAAAAAAGACTTCCGCACTTTCCATAATTGTTTCCGATAATGTTGGATGAGCATGAATTGTTAAGGCAACATCTTTTGCCAAAGCCGCCATTTCTACGGCGAGAGTTCCTTCCGCAATCAACTCTCCCGCTCCGGGACCAACAATTCCAACACCCAAAATTCTTTCTGTTTCCGGTTCTATTATTAATTTTGTCAGTCCGTCATTTCTATCCATTGTTACGGCTCTACCGCTTGCCGCCCAAGGGAAACGTGCAACTTTAACTTTTATTCCTTTCTGTTTTGCTTCGGCTTCCGTTAGTCCTGCCCAAGCAACTTCAGGATCCGTATAAACCACACCGGGAATTGCAGCAGGTTCAAAAGCAACTTTATTGCCGGCAATGGATTCTACTGCAACTTTCCCTTCGGAAGAAGCTTTATGTGCAAGCATTGGTCCTTCTACAATATCTCCGATAGCATAAATATTAGCGTCATCCGTTTGGCGTTTGCCATTTACTTTTACAAACCCTCTTTCGGTTAATTTAATGTTTGTGTTTTCCAAGCCCAAACCTTTTGTAACGGGAGTGCGACCAATAGCAATAAGTGCTTTATCAAATTCCAAAGTATCTTCTTCTAAATTATCGCCTTCCAATTTTATTCTTATCTTCTTTCCGGTATCTTCTAATTTTGCAACTTTGGTTTTAAGTAAAATTCTTTCAAATTTCGATTCAATACTTTTTTGAAAAACATTTACCAAATCTTTATCAGCCCCGGGTAATAATGCAGGAAGCATTTCCACAACCGTAACTTTACTTCCGAGTGCTGCGTAAATTGAGCCCATTTCCATTCCAATTACACCGCCGCCAACAATTAAAAAATCTTTAGGAATGTTTTCCAATTCAAGTGCATCGGTAGAATCCATAACACGCGGAGAATCTATTGAAAGTCCGGGTATTTTAGAAGGAATAGAACCTGTTGCTAAAATTGCTTTTTCAAATTCAAGTTCCTCTTTAGTTCCGTCAACTCTTTCAACAATCAGTTTTGATGAACTTAAGAAAGATGCTCTTCCTTGTATATAATTTATTTTTCGTTGCTTTGTTAATTGTCCCGTTCCTCCGGTAAGTTTTGCCACTGTTCTATTTTTAAAATCTCTAAGTTTATCCAAATCAATTTTCGGTTTGCCGAAATCAATTCCCCACTTAGTAGCTTCTTTTGTTTCGTTCAATAGTTTTGCAACATGCAAATATGCTTTTGAAGGAATGCAACCTCGATGCAGGCAAACTCCACCCGGATTTTTTTCCAAATCAATTAGTGTTACTTTCATTCCCAAATCCGCCGCTAAAAATGCTGCTGCGTATCCGCCTGGTCCGGCTCCAATTACGGCAAGTTGTGTTTTTGTAGTCATTTGCTTTCTCTCAAAAATTAAAAAAATAGGAGTGCTGATTATTACTCACAATAATAATCTGCGTCACTATATAAACTCTACATTCAATTATTATTTTAAAAAATACGTTTTTCCCATTCAATTGGATTTCGTCTTTGGTGTAATACGGCAATTATTGTTATAACACTTTTTTCAGTTTTGTAATAAATTGCATAGGGAAATTTTTTACAAAAGGCTCTTCTCAAATCAGCTAAAACTTTATGATACATTTGCGGATTAATTTCTATACTATTAAATATCCTTTCAATTTCTTTAATAAATCTTATTCCAAGTTTTGCTTGAATTGACGAGTACCATTTATAGGCTTGTTGAATATCATTTTCTGCTTCAGGTCTTAGAATTATCATTTTATTTCAAGATTCTTTTTTTAACCTCTAACCAAGGAGAACCTTTCCCTGGATTTTTATGATATTCTTCTAATCTTTTTTCAAGTTCTTCTTTATGCCAATCAGGTAGTTCAATCGGTTCGGGTAGTTCGATTATAGAATCCCATAAGTCTTCTACCAGTTGTATTCTTTTACCTATCGGCATTTTTGCAATATCAGAAGCTTTAATTTGTAACATTTTTCAACCTTAAAAGTTCAGTAAATTTTTCTTTTATTCTTTGTCAAAATAAATAATGAAATTTCATAATGCAAGAATCCGGTTAAATTAGTTTTGATACCATCAGTTCAAGTGTAAAATAGGAACGCTGATTATTATGATTTGTTATGATAGTTAAGTAATTACAGCGTTACTATTATAAATAAAAATATTTTAACCTTCCAAACTTAGTAAAAACGGTTGTTCAATTGCTTCTACAATCCATCGTAAAAATCTTGCTGCATCTGCTCCGTCTATAATTCTGTGATCATAGGAAAGTGAAAGCGGCAGCATCATTCTCGGAACAAATTCTCCATCAACAAATACAGGTTCGTAACTTCCTCTTGATACTCCTAGTATTGCAACTTCCGGCGAATTAACAATCGGTGTAAATGCAGTTCCTCCAATTCCACCAAGGTTACTTATTGTAAAACATCCGCCTTGCATATCTTCTATTGTTACTTTTTTATTTCTTGCTTTTACGGAAATGTCGGTCAATTCTTTTGCTAATTGTAAAATATTTTTTTTATCCGCTTCCTTAACAACCGGAACTATTAAACCTTGTTCCGTATCAACGGCAATACCAATATTAAAATAATCTTTATAAATAATTTCTTTAGTATCCATATCGATACTTGTATTAAACTGCGGAAATACTTTCAATGCTGATGATACTATTTTTAATAAGATTGCCGTAACCGTAAGTTTTCCGCCGGCAGCTTCCGCTTTTTTAGCAAATTGTTTACGCATTTTTTCAAGTTCGGTTATATCCGCTTTATCGAATTGTGTTACATGCGGAATTGTTGTCCAAGCATAAGAAAGATGTTCGGCGGTTTTTTTACGAACATTACTCATAGCTTCTTTTCTTATATTTCCCCATTTTGAAAAGTCGGGAAGTTTTTCCCGTTTTATTCCTATTGGAATTCCGCCATCACCGGTTCTAATTTTTTCATTTATTGTTTTGGCAAAACGTTTAATATCTTCTACGGAAATTCTTCCGCCGGGGCCGGTGCCGTTAACTTCGTTTATGTCGACACCTATTTCTCTGGCAAATCTTCTTACGGAAGGAGAGGCGGGAGCAATTATTTTAGGAAATTCTTTTTTGTTTGGAACATCTCTTATTACTGTTTTTCTTTCTTCGGAAATTTCCATATCGGTTTTAATTTCACTTTTATTTTCTTCGGTTTTAGGGAAGCCTTCTTTTATAATTTCCTTCTTTGCGGTTTCTACGGTTTGTTCTTTTGTTTCTAGTAATAAAACCGTTGAACCGACTTTTACATTATCACCTTCTTTAATTTTTACTTCTTTAACTATTCCCGATATTTCCGAAGGCACTTCAACCGTAGCTTTATCCGTTTCTATTTCAAGAATAACTTGATCTTTTTCAATTTTATCACCTTTTTTTACATACAGTTTAATTACTTGTGCCGATTCTATATTTTCACCAAGCTCCGGCATTTTAAATTCAATTATTTCATTTGTTTTATCTTGATTAACTTCAATTTTATTTTCTTCAATTTTTTCACTTTTCACATTTTCAGCAACATCAAACTGTTCATCAGGCTTGTCATTCTTTTCGTCCGATTTTTTACTTCCGGAATTTTCATCAATTTCTTCGTAAGTAAAAACCACATCACCGATTTTCAAAGTTTCACCTTCTTTGGCTTTCACACTTTTTACAACTCCGTTAAATTCTGCCGGTACTTCAACCGTGGCTTTATCCGTTTCAATTTCCAAAAGTATTTGATCAACTTCAACTTTATCACCTTCCGAAACCATAACTTTAACAATATCGGCTTGTTCTATATTTTCGCCAAGTTCGGGTAATTTAAATTCTAAAATCATTTTATATCTCTAATTTTAATTTTTGTTTAAGATTTAATAGGATTACTTTTACTAAGATTTATTTTCAAATCTTTTGCCGCTTTTTTCAAAATATCCTTTTTTATTTTTTTATCTTCCATAAGTGAATAAAGAGCTGCATATACAATATGTTTGGCATCAACTTCAAAAAAGTCTCTTAGTGCTTCTCTGTTTTCACTTCTTCCAAACCCTAATGTTCCCAATGTTGTTAATTTACCGGGCAGCCATTTGGAAATCGAATCACCAAGAATTTGTGAATAATCCGAAGCAGAAATAAATACTCCTTCTTCATCTTTCGTAATTTTCTTTATGTACGGTTCCTTAGTCGGTTTATCGGGATTCATCATATTGTATCTGTCAATTTCAAGTGCATCGTAATGTAAATTTTTATAACTTGTTACACTCCACACATCGGTAGAAACTCCGTAATTTTTTTCCAGAATATCTGCAGCTTTAATTGTTTCATTAAGAATTGCACCACTTCCAAGAAGATGTGCTTTTGCTTTGGCTCTCTTCTTTTTAGATTCTTTAAATTTGTACATTCCTTTTAGAATGCCCTCTTTGCTTCCTTTCGGCATCGGAGGCATTTCATAGTTTTCATTCATTACAGTGATGTAATAAAAAATTTCTTCTTGCTTTGTGTACATTCTATGAATACCATCTCGAATAATAACTGCAAGTTCATAAGCAAACGCCGGATCGTAAGTTACAACGGTTGGAATGGAATGAGCCAAAACATGACTTTGTCCGTCTTGATGTTGCAAACCTTCGCCTGCAAGAGTTGTTCTTCCGGCTGTTCCGCCAATCATAAAACCTTTACATTTCATATCGGCTGCCGCCCACGCTAAATCTCCTATTCTTTGGAAACCGAACATTGAATAAAATGTAAAGAAAGGAATCATATTTATTCCGTGAGTAATGTACGAAGTTCCGGCGGCAATAAATGAAGACATTGCTCCTGCTTCCGTAATTCCCTCTTCAAGTATTTGTCCGTTTTTAGCTTCTTTATAATAAAGCAAACTATCCCTATCAACAGGTTCGTAAAGTTGACCCGCATTTGAATAAATTCCAACTTGTCTGAACAAACCTTCCATTCCGAATGTTCTGGCTTCGTCCGGAACAATAGGAACTATTAGTTTACCAACTTCTTTATCTTTTAAAAGTTTAGTTAGAATACGAACGTAAACCATTGTTGTAGAAACAGCGCGTCCGTCTGTTCCCGAATAAAATTCTTTAAAAATATCTTCCGAAGGA
>JALSNL010000029.1 GCA_026987055.1 Melioribacteraceae bacterium
ACTATCCTATGTAAAAGAACTTGGAAGCGTAGCTTTACGCAAATTGCTTTTATATTCTTTTTTGTTTTATTCTGTTTATATTCTGCAATATGCTTTGTTGGTAAAAGCGTTTAATCAAGGTGGAGATTTGCTCTATTTTATTTGGGCTGGAACAATTGTAATGTTTGCAAAAAGTTTTCTTTCGTTTATTTCATTTGCCGATTTGGGAATTAGAGAAAGTGCTTCGGTTTTTATTTTAAGTAAAATGGGCTTTGCCAAAGCAATCGGTTTTAATGCCGCAATTTTTCTTTTTTTATTTAATCTTTTAATTCCCGCAATACTCGGTTTGTTTTTGTTATTTCAAAAAGATAAAACATAAAAAACAATAATGTATATATGATTATTCCGATATTATTATTTATAATTCTGCTAATTAATTATCTCGTTTTTTTAATTGGCATCCTAAAAGGAATTAAGATTGTATCAAAAGATAATACTTCCTCGGCCGGAAGCAAATTTGTTTCGGTAATTATTCCTTTCCGCAACGAAGAAAAAAATATTTTAAAAAGTTTGCAAAGCATAACTTCACAAAATTATGATAAAGACAAATATGAAATAATATATGTAGATGATAATTCCGAAGATGAAACCGCAAAACTTCTAACGGAAAATATAACTTCCTCAAATATTAGAATTGTAAAATCTCCTTACAATGCTGATGAACGGGCGCATAAAAAGAAAGCTTTGAAATTTGCTATTGAAAAAGCAAGAGGAGAAATAATTATTACAACGGATGCCGATTGTACTCAAGGTGAAAATTGGTTGACTACAATGGTTAATAGTTTTGAAAATAACACGGGATTTGTTTCCGGTCCCGTAGAATTTTTAAGCAACGGTACATTGTTCGGAGAATTACAAAAGATAGAATTTTCCAGTTTAATTTTAGTTGGTGCCGGTTTAATAGGAATAAAGCAGCCGATAATTTGCAATGCGGCAAATCTCGGGTTTAGAAAAAGTGTTTTCAATCAAGTTGGCGGTTATGACGATAACTTAAATATCTCTTCGGGCGATGATGAATTTTTGATGCAAAAAATTTCCAAGGATACAAACTTTGATGTGAAATTTTGTTTTAACAAATCGGCAATTACTTTTACCGAACCGAACCGAACCGTAGAACAGTTTTATCAACAAAGAAAAAGATGGGCTTCTAAAAGTTTATACTATATTAAAAAATCAACAATACTAAAATTGTTTTTAATTTTTTTATTTTATGTCGGTATTGTTGTGCAATTGTTGCTTGGTTTATTTTATAACAAAATATTTTTAATATTATTTATTGTTAGTTACACGGCAAAAATTATTTCCGAATATTTTGTTCTTAACACCGGAGCAAAAGGATTATTCCCGAAAATAAATATTGTAACTTTTTTAATTGCCGAAGTTTTACATATTCCGTATATCATAATTTCCGCTGTTGCCGGAGCATTCGGTAATTACAAATGGAAGGGAAGAGAAATTAAAAGATAATTGAAATGCGGAATTCCAACGACCAAATAAAGTGAAGGCTTAAACTTTGAAATATCTATACAATCCACCGGTTTTGATAAAGAAAATTTTTAATAATTTTCAGTGGAATTCCATAACCGACAAAATACTTTTTACATTTGATGACGGACCGAATCCGAAAACAACGGAAATAATACTAAAAGAATTAAGTAATCTGAAAATAAAAACAATATTTTTTTGCGTTGGCGAAAATTTGGATAAACACACAACAATAGCAAAAGAAATTCTTTCCGAAGGACATTTAATTGGTAATCATACATACAGCCACAAAAGAATTTACAGAAAACCGAAAAACGAAGTTATAAAATCGATTGAGCAAGTTCAAAATATTGCTTTGGAAAAATTAAATTATAAAATAAAATATTTCCGTCCGCCATACGGTAATTATGATTTACGCACTTCTTCAATTCTTAAACAATTAAATTTACAAAATGTGATGTGGTCGTTACTTACTTATGACTATAAAAATGATATAAATATTGTTAAATTTGCAGTGAGAAAATATTTGCAGAAAAATTCCATAATTGTTTTGCACGATAGTAACAAATCTAAAAATATTATTGAAGATTCTATAAAAATAATTGTTGAAGAAAGTAATAAAAATAAATTTAAGATTGGAAATCCTTCCGAATGTTTGAAATAATTTTAACAGTAGTTGTAGTTATTTATTTTATCCAAGCTGTTTTAATTACAATAGGAGTACGTAAAAGATTTCCCAAACTATCCGAAGAAAATTTACCTGCATCAACTGTAATTGTAGCGGCAAGAAATGAAGAAGAAAATATTTTGGAATGCTTGGAATCTCTCGAAAAACTAAATTATCCCGAAGGAAAATTGGATATTATTGTTGTTGACGATTATTCAACCGATAACACAAATAAAATTATTAAGGAATTTATTTCCGGTAAACCTTTATTCAAATTAATTCAACCGGAAAAAGATTTTGGAGAAACCAAAGGAAAAGCAAGAGCAATTGCTAACGGAATTGAATTTGCCAAAGGTGAAATTATTTTAACAACAGATGCGGATTGTACGGTTAATCCCGATTGGGCAAAAACCATAGCTTCTTATTATACAAAAGATGTTGCGGTAGTTTGCGGTTTTACTAATCAAAAATGGAAAACTCTTTTTGAAGGAATTCAAGATACCGATTTTATTTACTTGCTAACAGTTGCCGCCGGTACAATAAATTGGAAAAAACCAATGAGCGCAATGGGAAATAATATGTCCTACTTAAAAAGTGCTTATACGGAAATAGGCGGTTATGAAAATATTCCTTTTTCCGTTACGGAAGATTTTAAAATACTTATGGCAATAAAAAATTTGAATAAATATAAAATAATTTACCCGCTTGATAAAAATTCACTTGTAACATCCAAACCGTGCAAAGACGTAAAAACATTGTATCGTCAAAAAAAACGTTGGGCTGTTGGCGGGTTGGGCAGTAACTTGGACGGATTTGTAACAATTTCAACTGCGTTTGTTACTTCTCTTATGATTTTAATATCTCCGTTCTTTTATTCGGCTAATGTTCTTTATTTGGTTTTACTTAAAGTTTTTGCCGATTTGTTTATGCTGCGTAACGTTTACACGGAGCTTGGTCTAAAATTTTCGTTAAAAAATTTCATTTGGTTCGAATTTTACATTACATTCTATTTTGTGTTTATTGCTATTAATGTTTTACTGAATAGAAAAGTTTTTTGGAAAGGAAGAAAATACTGATGTTATTACTTTGTAATTACTATGTAACATATAGATGTAATGCCGCATGCGAGTTTTGTCATTTTGCAGAGCACGGAAAATACAAAAATTCTCCGTTTGCGGAATTATCCGATTTTAAAAATAACGTTACACAGCTTGCGGAACTTGGTGTTAAGTTTATTGACTTAACCGGCGGTGAACCTTTGTTAAATAAAAACATTGCGGAAATGGCGGAGTTTGCTAAAAGTAAAAAAATGCAAACCAGCATAACAACAAATACCTTGCTTTATAAAAAATATGCGGAAAAGCTTGCCGGTAAAGTTAATTTATTACATTTCTCTTTGGATTCGCCGGATAAAGACGAGCATGATAAAATTAGAAAAGTAAAATGTTACAACTCTGTTTTTGAAAGCATAAATATTGCCAAAAGTCTTGGCGAATATCCCGACATACTTTTTACTGTTACAAATGATACTTATCATAAGTTGCCGCGAATGCACGAATTGGCGGCGAAAAATGATTTGCTTCTGATTGTCAATCCGGTTTTTTCTTATTTTGGTAATCCCGGATTAAGTAACAAAGCAATGGATTTTGTAGAAGATTATGTGCAAGGTAAATCGGATGTTTATCTGAATCCTTCTTTTATAAAATTAAGAAGAAACGGCGGTAACTCTGTCAATGCTCCGCTCTGCAAGGCTGTTTCGCGTGTTATGGTAATTTCTCCGATGAATGAAATTATTTTACCTTGTTATCATTTTGAAAATTATAAAATAAAAATAGATAGACCGATTAAAGAAATTCAGCAAACGGAAAAGTACAAATATTATCTTAGGAATGAAGGACGTTTCGATTTCTGCGAAGGTTGTACGGTTAATTGTTATTTTGAACCCTCTTTTGCTTTCCCTACAAATTTATATGGAATTGCAAGTATGACTTCAAAATTTAAGTACGGATTTCAAAAATTGGTTAAACAAAAAATAAAGCGGAAATTAAAAACAAAGTAAAATGGTAAAAACAATAGTATCAAAATATTATCAAAATAATGATAGGATGAGTGTGAAACATTCGGTATTGATTTTTTTAATTTTATTTTTATTCCAAACAATTCTTTTTGCACAATCGGAAACAAAATTATTTCCTTCCGAACTTTTAATACAGCCTTTTACGGCAAACACGTTAAAACCCAAAATCGGTTTTGATTTCCAAACCGGTAAAAATGAATTAACGTTAAACATCGGAACATCTATTGATATTTTACAATTTGAAAAGTATGAAAAAAAGTTTTCCTTGGGAGTTGAACTTTTTAACTATACAAGATTACGACAAGAAGCAAATTTCCATTTTCCGGTTGATGCGGTAGATTATTTTTTCGGAATAAATTTCGGTTATAAAAAAATTAAGAGTAAAAGAAACAATTACGGTTCAAGAGTTAGAATAAGTCATATTTCCGCACATTTGGTTGACGGAAGATTTAACAAAAAAACAAATACTTGGCTTGATAATAAAAAACCGATTGTTTACAGTAGGGAATTTGTTGAAGTAATTTCTTTCTATCGGTTTAACAATTTGCGTATCTATGGCGGTGTTACTTATATTTTTTCAATCGATCCGTCAAATATTGGTCAAGACCAATACCAGCTTGGTTTGGATTATTTTGCTAAAAATTTAATAAGTAAAAATCTAACACCATATTTTGCTTATGATTTCAGGTTGATAAATCTATTTGCATATACCGGAAATAATTCTTTGGAAGCAGGAATAAAATACGGATTTGCCAATGGAAAAGGTGTTAGTTTATATTTAAAATATTTTGCCGGTTACAATATTCACGGTGAGTATTTTAATATTAGAGAAAAATATTTAGCTATTGGTTTTAATTTCGATTTATAAATAACTAATCTAAAATTTCAGGATATAACAGATTGCAGAAAAAAAAGATTTTCGAACATCCTTTGTTTCATCTTTTATTATTTATTATAACATTTGTTACAACAGTTATTGCCGGTGTTGAATGGACAACGGGAACACAAGCTCCTTACGAGTTTAAAGAATTGGCAATCGGTTTACCATATTCATTATCGGCTTTGTTTATTCTTGCTACTCACGAATTCGGACATTATTTTGCTGCCAAGCTGCATAAGGTTAAAGCAACACTTCCGTATTTTATTCCTATTCCACCTATTAGCGGATTTTTTAATTTCGGAACAATGGGAGCGGTTATTAAAATTAAATCGGAAATAAAAAATAACAAAGCGATGCTT
>JALSNL010000030.1 GCA_026987055.1 Melioribacteraceae bacterium
ATTAACAAATTGTCCAAAAACCGATCTTGAAACTTGTCTTACTTCTCCTGAACCATGGCAAACGCTGCATGTTTGGAATGCATCGCTTCCTTTTGCTCCGGTTCCGTTACATACATCGCACTTAACCGGTTTTTTTAATTTTATTTTTTTTGTTGTTCCTGTTGCAATTTCTTCTAATGTAAGTTTAAGTGTAATTTTTAAATCGGAACCCGGTGTTCCGGTCTGTGCTTGGCGTGTTCTGCCACTAGTTGCACCTCCTCCGAATAAATCATCAAAAATTGAACCGCCGCCGCCACCGAAACTGCCGCCGAATATATCTGAGAAATGGCTAAAAATATCATTTACATTTTGATAACTATGGAAGTCTTGACCACCGCGCATTCCGCTATGCCCGAATCTATCATATTTGGCTCTTTTATCTTTGTCACTAAGTACTTCATAAGCTTCCGCAGCTTCTTTAAATTTTTCTTCGGCTTCCTTGTTATCCGGATTTTTATCAGGATGATATTTTATTGCCATTTTTCTATAAGCTTTTTTAATTTCATCTTCCGTGGCATTTTTAGAAACGCCTAATATTTCATAATAATCTCTTTTGTCCATTTATTCTGTCCTATTCTTCATTCTCATTATTATTGTTTTCATTTTCTTCCGTTGGTTGTTCAGCTTCTTTACTTACAATTACTTTTGCATGTTTAATTACTTTATCTTTGAACATGTAGCCCGGTTCAACTTCTTCTAAAACAGTATCCGGCGGAACATCGGCAGATGGCTGCTGCAATAAAGCATCATGAAATTCCACATCAAATTCTTTCCCTTTGGAATCAATTTTTTTTACACCTTGTTCTTCAAAGGTTTTTGTGAATTTATCAATTACCAATTTTAATCCGTCTTTTATAGCTTGAAGATTACTTTCTTCAAGATGCTGCATAGACCGTTGTAAATCATCGTATATAGGAAGAATTTTTAGTATAAAGGATTCAGCACCATACTTGATTAAATTTAATTGGTCATTTTCAGTTCTTCTTTTGTAGTTTTCAAATTCGGCTACTTTTCTTAATAAAGTATCTTTTAGTTCTTGAACTTCATTTTCCAACTTTTTTATTTTTTCACCATGTTCATTAGATTCACTTTTATTTTTTGTCCCCTTATGATGGTGTTTTTCTTTCTCAACTTTTTCGTTTTTCTTTTTTTCTTTATCTTCGGTTTTATGCTTTTTCATAGATTGATTCCTTTTATTTATTTTTTATTTTTAAAAATCTTAGATAATAATTCTGCCATATAAACAACGGATGCTATTGTGTGAGAATATTCCATTCTTTTTGGACCGATTATACCAATGTTTCCTGCAATTTGTCCGATGTTATATTCTTTAACCACAATGCTGTAATCAGTCAATTTTTCTTCTTCAATTTCACTACCTATTGTAACGGAAACATTTCCTGTTTGTTTCTCCGTTTCCTTATCCATAATATGTATAATTATATCTTTATCTTCGGCAAGTTCAATTATACTTTTAAACTGGTCCGTATCGGTAAATTCCGGTTGATTAATTATATTTTTTGTACCGGTAATAATTGTATCTTCATCGGATTTTACATCTTTAAATATTTTTTCAACAGAATCTAAAAATACACGTACAACCGGCTTGCTATTTTTTGTTGAATAATTTCTAATTCTCTCCGAAATTGTATTTCTTATTTCGGTAAATGTTAAACCGGATAATCTTTGATTTAAAAACTGTTCAACAGAACGTAAAGTGTTTTTGTCATAACGGGTTTTTATTTCAAGCGTAATGGTACGTATCATTCCGGTTTTAATGCTAACAACTACAAGTATTTTTGAACTTGAAAGCGGAACCAGCTGTATTTTTTTTAAAATTGCATTTCCCAATTTGGGATAACTTACACAAGCCAATTGATTTGTTAAACTACTTAAAAGTGACGAAGTAATTTTTAGTATCTCATTTGTTTCAAAATTAGTTTGTTCAAGTTGAACATCTATTAAATCATATTCCTCTTTGCTTAGTTTTGGTGAATCCATTAATGAATCTACATAAAATCTATAACCTAAATCAGTTGGAATACGTCCGGCAGAAGTGTATGGATGACCTAAATACCCAAGATCTTCAAGTTCCGACATTATATTTCTAACAGTAGCCGGAGAAACACCAAGATTGTATCTACCGGAAATACTACGCGAACCTACCGGTGTAGCAGTAAGTATATACTGATTTATTACATATCGTAATACCGATTTTTCTCTATCCGTTAAATTTTCATTAATCATATTCACAATACATAAACTTCTAAAATAAACTAACAAAGTTACTAAAAATGTTAAAAACTATCACTTAAATACATTAAATTTGTATGCTCTATTTTTGTTCTCGGAGTGCTTTTACATTAGTAAATAAAAAATGTTTCATGTTAGGAAGTATAGATGAATAATATTCATGTTTTGAAATTCAAAATTACATTTTGTCTATATTCGTTCCGGTAACTACTTTGTAGTTAGTTTGTCTAATAATTCTAAATAATTTTAAGGAATTAAATTGTGAGTATTGATTATAAAAAATCGGGTGTTAATATAGAAGCCGGCGAAGCAACTGTCGATAATATTAAATCGGTTGTTAAATCTACATTTAATAATAATGTTTTATCAGGCATCGGACATTTCGGAGCGTTTTACCAGCTTGATTTAACCGGTTATAAAAATCCCGTGCTGGTTTCCAGTGTTGATGGAGTTGGAACCAAGCTAAAGGTTGCTATTGATGCCGGTGTACATAATACTGTTGGTCAAGATTTAGTAAACCATTGCGTAAATGATATTGCTGTTTGCGGTGCAAAGCCAATGTATTTTATGGATTATATGGCGTTTGGAAAATTAGATACAAATATTGCTACGGAAATTGTAAAAGGATTTGCAAAAGCTTGTGTGGAAAATAACATAGCTTTAATTGGAGGTGAAACTGCAGAAATGCCCGGACTTTATGAGCAGAAAGATTATGATCTTTCCGGTACAATTGTAGGAATAGTTGAAAAAGAAAATATAATTGACGGAAGTAATATTTCAGCAGGCGATTTGCTTATTGGTTTTACTTCTAATGGTTTACATACTAACGGATATTCTTTGGCAAGAAGAGTATTGTTCGAAAAATATAATCTTGAAGATAATCCCGATATTTTAGAAAATGATATTATGACGGAATTACTTAAAACCCATAGATCATATCTGAATTTGATACAAACTTTGATTAAGAAAAATAACATAAAAGCATTTTCGCACATAACCGGTGGGGGAATTATTGGAAATACAAAAAGAGTTGTACCCCAAAATTATAAAATTGATATTGATTGGGATTCTTGGGAAGTACCAAAAATATTTAAGTTAATTAAACAAACCGGAAACATTGATGATTCCGAAATGCGAAAAGTTTTTAATATGGGAATAGGATTAATTGCAATAATAGATAAAAACGAATTGACATCACTGAAAGAATCTGTTAATTCTATTGGTGAAAAACCAATTGTGATTGGCAGTATTAAATCATAAAAAGAAACGGAGAAATATTTAATGTTTATAGATACTCACGCACATTTGTTTTACCCTAATTTTAACGGAGAAGTTGAACAAGTTATTGAAAGAGCTATAAATGCCGGCGTAGAAAAAATTATTGTTCCCGCTACCGATTTGGCAACTTCCAAACAAGCCATTGATTTAGCGGAACAACACGATATGATATATGCAGCTGTTGGTGTTCATCCGCATGATACCAATGAAATTCAATCTAATTATTTGGAATTGCTGGAAGATTTTTCCAAACATGAAAAAGTGGTTGCTATAGGGGAAATCGGTTTGGATTATTACTATGATTTTTCACCGAAAGAAAAACAAATAGAAGCATTTCGTAAACAAATAGATTTGGCAGTAAAAGTGGAACTTCCTATAATTGTTCATAACAGAGAGGCTAACGAAGATGTTATGAATATTATTAGAGAATATAAAAACACTTCATTACGTGCACAATTTCATTGTTTTGCCGGAACAACAAAGGATGCAAAAGAATTAATTTCTATGAAACATTTTATCTCTTTTACAGGAAATATCACTTTCAAAAAAGCGGATAGCGTAAGAGAAGTGCTTTCAAATGTTGAAATAGAAAATTTGCTGCTTGAAACCGACTCTCCGTTTTTAACTCCTGTTCCATACAGAGGTAAAAGGAACGAACCTTCCAATCTTCCGCTTATAGCGGAAAAAGTAGCGGAAATTCACAATGTTGGCGTTGAAGATGTAGCCAGAACAACAAACTATAATGTTTTTAAGCTTTTTGGAATTGGCGAAAAGCCGCCGGTAAGTTATGTTTATAAAATAGGAAATTCTCTTTACGTAAATGTTACTAACAGATGCAATGCCGATTGCGTGTTTTGTGATAGAAAAGGTGACGCTGTAATTAGCGGATATAACTTAAAAATGAAATCTACTGAAGAACCGGAAGCTGCAGAATATATTAATCTTATTGGTGATCCTAAAAAATATAAAGAAATAGTTTTTTGCGGATATGGAGAACCTACAATTCGTTGGGATGTTGTTAAAGAAGTAGCT
Source organism: Melioribacteraceae bacterium (assembly GCA_026987055.1). GTDB lineage: Bacteria > Bacteroidota > Ignavibacteria > Ignavibacteriales > Melioribacteraceae > JALSNL01. The sequence continues at coordinate 4,603 of JALSNL010000030.1, forward strand.
AAGTATGTAAAAGATAACGGCGGCTCCACACGTTTGAACACAAACGGACACGGGAATTTTATTAATAAAAAAGATATTACGCCGGAATTACAAGGACTTATAGACACGGTTTCCATTAGTCTTAATTCTACTGAACCGGAACAATATGCAAAACTTATGAGAGTTGATCCTAAGATGCATTCGGAAATGCTCGACTTTGCAAAAAAAGCGAAACAATATTCCAAAGTTGTGTTATCGATAGTTGGTTTGGATGAAGTTGATAAAGAAAAAGCCAAGGATTTGGCAGTTAATCAACTTGGCGTTGAATTTAGGGAGCGAGGATATTTTTAGATGAAATAACCATAATTGTTTTTAACAACACAATGGAATGAAAATGTAGCCGCCGGCTTTATGCCGGCGTTCAAGTACTTTATGTAAATCTAAAAAAAATAAACAGATGAAATATAAATTTCTAAAAATATTTTTTACAATTACTTTTCTAATTTTTGTAAGCGGTTTAAGTATTGCCCAGTCATATAATACAAATGTTGAAAAGGAAATAACTAAAATTTTAAATGACGATTATTTCCAATCTACAATTTTGGCTGTAGATATATATGACCTTACAACAAAGAAAGTAATTTACAGACACCAACCCAAATTATTATTACATCCCGCTTCTAATTTGAAACTGTTAACAACAATAACCGCATTGGAATATTTGGGACCTGACTATACTTTTAATACATCTGTTTATCACACCGGCATTATAATGGATTCGATATGTTACGGAGATCTTTTTATTGTCGGCGGTTTTGATCCGGATTTTACTACCGAAGATTTGGATACTGTTGTAAACAAAATAAAGGATTTTGGTATTAAAGAGATTCGCGGAAATTTATATGGTGATATTTCCAAAATGGAT
>JALSNL010000031.1 GCA_026987055.1 Melioribacteraceae bacterium
TAAAACCTTTCCACCATCCGGTATGATAGACAATTTTATTAGTTGAGTCCGCTGCATTAATTCTCCAACCGTAACCGTAATTATCGTTTATGTATAGTCTTTTATAAGCCGGCTCGAAAGCAAGCTCCAAATTTTCTTTATTTACTAAAGTTCCTTTGTATAACTCTTGATCAAATTTCAGTAAGTCTTCTACTGTAGTATAAACTCCTTTATCGCCCACTACACCGTTTTGATAATGGTCTTCCGCTTTTCTTCTTCTATTATGATAACCGGTGGCTGCATTTTCAATTTTAATTCCATTTCCTTTTCTATAAATAATTGTATTGCTCATTCCCAACGGATTAAAAATCTCTTCTTTCATAAAATTTTCGAAATGTTTGCCGGAGACTTTTTCTACAATAGAAGCCAATACAGCATAGTTAGTATTGATGTAATTATATTTTTTATCAGGTAAATAGTAACGCAATATGTTCTTCTGAATCATTAAATTAATTACATCCTGGTTAGTTATAGGAATATGTTTATTTTCCCAATATTTATCGGCAAAATAATTATACTCCGGTATTCCCGATTTATGAATTAAAAGTAAATCAATAGTAACGCCATGATAAGGAAATTCAGGAAAGTATTTCCGGACAGAATCTTGTAAAGAAAGTTTACCTCTTTGTTTAAGTAACAAAATAGCATAAGAAGTAAATGGTTTGGAAACAGATGCTAATTGAAATTTAGTATTAATTTTTAATGTATCTCTGGTAACAAAATTTGCATATCCGAACGTATCCTCATAAATTATTTTACCTTTTTCGGCAAATAACACTGCTCCGTTAAATCCGCGTATTTTATATCTATGATAAAAAAATTTTTTTAGTTCTTTTGCTTTTTGTTTTTGTGCATCTGTCAGTTTAATTTTCTTTGTGGTTTGTGATTTGGGTTTTAATTTTACAATTCTTCTTTTGGTGGTACTTCCGCAACTAGAGAAAATTATTACAATGAATAATAATGACAGTAATTGATAGATTTTTATATTAAACATATTTACTTAGTTAGTTGTTTTTTTATAATCGGAATTTAGTATTGTTTTTAAAATATAAAGAGAGCTTAAAAAAGCCCTCTCAATTTACAAAGATTAGATATGTTGAAAAATTTAATCTATTGTCGGTGTATCTAATTTGTCTAATCCAACGTGTAATTCCGCATCGGTAAAGTGATGATCTTTTAATTTACCGTCAAAATAATCTTGATATGCAGCCATATCAAAATGTCCGTGCCCGCTAAGATTAAATAATATGGTTTTTGCAACACCTTCTTCTTTAGCTTTATTTGCTTCTCTGATTACAGCGGCAATTCCATGTGTTGATTCCGGTGCGGGAATAATTCCTTCTGCATTTGCAAACTTAACGCCGGCATCAAAACACTCCAATTGTTGAAGAGCGACCGCTTCAATTAATCCGTCTTTTAATAATTGACTTGCCAAAGCACTTGCACCGTGATATCTTAAACCGCCGGCATGAATAGGTGCAGGAACAAAATTATGACCGAGTGTGTACATCGGAATAAGAGGTGTCATTCCAACGGAATCTCCAAAATCGTATCTAAATTCGCCTTTGGTTAATTTAGGACATGAAGCCGGTTCAACTGCAATAAATCTAATATCTTTTCCTTCGTTAATTTTATAAGGCAAAAACGGGAATGAGATTCCGGCAAAGTTGGAACCGCCGCCAAGCGGAGCAATTACAATATCCGGAAAATCGCCTGCCATTTCCATTTGTTTTATAGCTTCCAAACCGATTATACTTTGATGAAGCAATACATGGTTCAAAACACTGCCCAAAGAATATTTTGTGTCATCATGAGTAGCCGCAACTTCAACCGCTTCGGAAATTGCAATACCGAGACTGCCGGGAGAATTAGGATCTTCTTCCAAAGCTTTTCTGCCGGATTCTGTTAAATTTGTTGGTGAAGGATGTACTTTGGCTCCCCAAGTATTCATCATTAGTTTTCTATATGGTTTTTGATCAAAACTTATTTTTACCATAAAAACTTCAAGGTCTATACCGAATTTTTGAGTAGCAAAAGCAAGCGCGCTGCCCCATTGTCCTGCTCCGGTTTCGGTTGTAATTTTTTTAACCCCTTCTTTCATATTATAATAAGCTTGAGCAACTGCAGTATTCGGTTTGTGAGAACCTGCCGGACTTACACCTTCGTTTTTAAAATAAATTTTTGCAGGTGTATCTAATAATTTTTCTAATCCAGTTGCACGCACTAATGGAGTTGAACGCCAGCTTTTATAAACATCTAAAACTTCTTCAGGGATATCAATCCATCTTTCTTTAGAAACTTCCTGTTTAATTAATTCCATCGGAAATAAAGGAGCTAAATCTTCAGGACCAACAGGTTGTTTTGTTGCCGGATGTAGTGGAGGCAGCATTGGGTTCGGCATATCTGCTTGAATATTATACCATTGTTTGGGTAAATCTTTTTCTTCTAAAAGGAACTTTTTTTGTTTATCCATTTTTATCCTTCGTTTATGAATAGAATAATTTTTATTTATTTATTATTAAGTTAATTCAATTTCAGCAATACTTCTTTGCTAATTTCGTGTTTGCCTTCAAAATTAAGAAAACTAAATTTAATATTTTGTGATATCAAATACTTTTTTTCTTTTTCAATAATTTCTTTAGTTAGAAAGCGATCATCTTTGCCAAAAATAATTTGTGCTTTAATTGATTCCCAATAACTGTTGTTATAATTACAATCATGCGGAAATGAAGCGCCCCACAAAAACAGATTATTAATTTTATGATTAAATCTATCCAGCCATCGTACGCAAGTGTGTGCTCCTTGAGAAAAACCGAGAACATTTATTTTTATTTTGTTTATATCAATATTGTTTAACTCTTTTTTAAATATGCTTTCAATAAAATTTGAGTAATCTATTATTTCATTTTCTCTATTGTCTTTTGTCATCCAAGTAGTACCAATCTTTCCGCTAAAACCACGTAAATAAAATTTGTTTAATGCTTCGGGTGCAATTATTAGTGTTGCTTTATTTTCTAAAACCAGAAATTCATTTATAAATTCCTTTGCAAGTTGACCATAACCATGAAATACAAACCAAACTGTTTTTATTTCATCGCTTAACTTACCAAGAGTATAGTATTTTGCGGTTTTATTAATATTAATATCATGTGATCTAAGCATTTTTTATTATGGTAAATTATTTTTAAATTAAAAATTATCTATAAACTGAAATGTAACAAATTAATTTATACGAACTTTATGAATATTTTAAAATATTTTATTGTGTTTATTGTTTTCTTTAGCAATGTAATTATTTCGCAGAGCGATTTACCTTCGGGTAATTGGACGCTTGATTGGCATGATGAGTTTAGTGGTACTGCAAATTCATTACCGGCATCACATTGGTTTTTTTATATGGGGGAAACCTCCACTAATATGTGGCGTGACGCCAAATATACAAACGAAGACGCATATCTTGATGGAAATGGTAATTTGTCAATCCGTGCAAGATTAGTAAATGATACTTTAACAACATCTTATCTAAGATCTTTTTCTTATTCCGGTAATCAATCGGACTGGACTTTATTTGGACCTGACGAAGGAACTTATGTAGAAACCAGACTAAAACTAACCGAAATGGTTGCCGGAGGATTGTGGTGTGCTTTTTGGCTTTATTCACCTTTCAATACTTATGACGGAAACCCTGCAACCGGAACCGAAATGGATATTATGGAATATGTTTTAGGTTATGGTGCTCCGGGTTCATGGACTGCAATGTTAAATGGCGGAAAAACTTTGAATTATTATAATATTTCAAACCATTGGAACCCAAATGATGATCCAAGTGTTGGAAAGTATGTTTATGCCAACGATTACGGTGTTAATTTGCGTGACGGAAATTTTCATAAGTTCGGGGTTGAATGGTACAAAGATAAAACAATTTATTACATGGATGGAGACTCGGTTTTTTCCACTTCCGAAGGTGTTGCACAAAATTCTACTCAAGCTCTTATGCTTTCTATGGAATATGATGCACCGCCGGATGATGCTTGGGGATTAAATGAAGATGTACGTAATTATGCCAATGATTTACCCGATTATTTTTTGATTGATTATGTAAGGGTTTACAAAAAGGATTTTGTTCAGCTACAAACTAAAATTTATTTAGAAGGAGCTTATGATAAAAATACTAATGAAATGAAAACCGATTTAACCACCCAACTACCTTTAACTTCACCTTACACGGAAGATCCGCGCACAGTTTCCGTAATTCCCGATAATGTTGTTGATTGGGTTCTTGTTGAATTAAGGGAAACACCGACAGGGACACCTGTAATTTCGCATAGTGCTTTTATTTATAAAGACGGAAGGATTGTAAATGACGATGCTACTTCCGGAGTTATTAAACTCAATGCTTCCGAAAATGATTATTATATTGTTATTAAACACAGAAACCATCTGGCGGTTATGAGTAAAAATCCTATTTCTCTAAGTAAAACATCTTCTACATTATATGACTTTACAATTGGAGAAAATCAATTTTACGGAAGTAACGGCGCTAAACAATTGGAATAGTTTTTTTTCTACATTACCTCCAAAGTATCACCAACTTTAACAAAGTTACCTTCTTTGCAAATTAAATTTTGACCGAATAATACTTTGTTGTTTACGCTTCTATATTTTGAAAGAGTTGCAAGTGGTTCTTTGCCTTTAATTCCGCTTTCTTGATTGACGGTTGTAATAACACATCTTGCGCAAGGTTTAACTACTTGGAAGTAAGAAGAACCGATTTTAAAATTGCCCCAAGTATCTTCAACATGCGGTTCTCCACCTGTAAAAACAAAATTTGGTCTGAATCTGTTTATAGAAACCGGTGTTTCTAATTTTGTATTTAATAAATCCAAAGATGATTGTCCGATAATTAAAAACGGATAACCATCGGAAAAACTTGTAAGCTTTTTTTCTTTAACATATTTTTTATCAACTATGCGTTCGGTGTCATCCGGCATAAAAACCAATTTACATTTTATCTTTAATTTTTCGGAAAACCATTCGTTTATTTCATTCGATGCTTCTTTTGCTTTACATTCATCACTCCAAACTTTTACTGTTATAGTGTTTCCGCTTTGTTGAAACGGAATCAAAATGCTATCTTCTGATTTTAGTTTGTGAAATACCAACAAACCCTTTCCGGTAACTTCTACATTTAGCAAAGACATTTCCGGGAAAGTTCTTTGTGTTATGTATTTATTATTTTCATCAACCAACATCCAACGGCGGTCATACTTTAAGCCTTTTCCGGTAATTTGCGAAGATTGCAAACTTATACCGCTGAGGGATTTTATTGGGTAGATGAAAATATTTGATAAAATTATTTTTTTTAACATATCTATCTTTTTTGCAAGATGGCATCTTTGTTTTTAAGATGGCATCTTTGGAAAACTTTACACCGGTAT
>JALSNL010000032.1 GCA_026987055.1 Melioribacteraceae bacterium
CCGTTTTTATATGTTTTAATTTGTTAACAATATTATTATACTTATAGAAAACTTTAAGAGGTTAATATGACTAAATCCAACCACAAATTATTTTCATTTCTAATTATCATTTTTGTATTAACTCAAAATTTATCAGCTCAAAATAAAAAAGGTGAAATGCAGGAAATAAAAGAATTGTTTATGCGGAGTAACAATATTCGCACAATACTATATAACTACGGTTCCGTAAGTGCTCCCGGAGCTTTGGCGGATGTTAAAGATTTTGTGTGGAACGGTTTGGGTTATATGTATGAGTTCGGAACATTGATTGGTGCGGAAGTTGTAAATAGTAACGAAGATACTTTACATATTGTAAGCGATTCTTTTGTTTCATCACGCGATGGTGATTATAATTCCGAACATAATATTAAGTGGGGCTGGTTACCGGAAGCAGGATTTTCCAATAGTAATTCAGATAAAATTGCCAATAGAAAAGATAAATCCTCTTGGTCTGAATTATGGAACGATTGGCCAAATGAATATGGAACGCAAGATACAATTGGACTAAACGAAGCTTACTATAAAATGAACGACTTTACAAATGCGGAATTTAATTATTATCCGTTTATTTCCGATACAACAAAGCGCGGTCTCGGTGTTAGTGCAACTGTAAGAATTTACCAATTCGGTGGCGGAATGAAAGATGCTTTAATATTAAAGTATTTTATTAAAAATGAAAGCGACAAAGATTTGAACAAAGTTTATTTCGGTTTTTTCGGTGATCCGCATATCGGAGGTGTTGGCGATGCTAACGATGACAGAGTTCACATTTTTAATTCGCCATCTTTTAATAATTTGGTTAAAAACACAATTTACTTATGGGATGATGATTTTTCCGGCAGAGCAGGTAAACGCCCCGGTTATTTATCATTTAAGTTTTTGGAAACACCGGATAGTAACGGTTTAACATCGTTTAATGTAATGCAATGGTCGGATTATCATAATGTTCCTAAGAACGATTCGTTAATGTGGAGTAATTTTACAGGCGGAAAAGATACGTCTAATTATCTTTATAATAATAAAGGTGATAATGTAATTGATTTCGGAACCGGACCGTTTACTTTACTAAAAGGGGAAACAAAAGTTATAAAACTTGCAGTCTTTCTTTCACATAATTTTGATGACATTATAAATGATGCAAAATATATTTCACTGCATCATAATTGGGATACAGTCAATAATAAATTCGGCGAAAGTACCGGAAATCCGAACTATAAAGTACAATTGAAATCTATTCCGAATTCAATAAACGGGAACAATGAAATTACTTGGAATTATTCCGGAAGCAACCCGGACGCAAAAATCTTTTTGGAATATTCCTACAACAAAGGAAAAGATTGGATTCCTCTTGCATTCGATTTGAACGCAAGTGATAGTTTTATATGGAACACAAACCAAGTAAAAGACGGAGTTAATTATATGCTTAGGATTGTTGCTTATGATAAAAACAATCCGAAAGATTACTACTATAATAATTCCGCCGGTAGATTTACAATTAATAATCCGAATAAAAATGCGCAACCGGAATTGGATATGAATTTAGCTTTAGCAGATTCAACAATTTCTTCTTCACCGTTAAAAATAAAATGGATTTCGGAAGATGCCGATAACCGGAAACTGCAAATTAAACTTGAATATTCTTATCATAAATACGGCAGTTATAATCAAATAATAAATAAGGAATTTACCAACGGAGAAAATTCTTATAATTGGGATATTAAAAATTTACCTAACACAAAAAAATGTTTTGTGAAAATTACGGCTTCCGATGGAAACAAAGATACAGTTTTGATAAGTGATTCGTTTTCAATTAATATCTTTAAAACTCGGTTTAGCAACGCACACATAAAAACATACAGAGGAAACGCAACACCGGAAATTACTATTCAAACAATTGACGAAGCACAATTAACAAATGATGAGTACAACATACTTTTTCACGTAAGTAACAACAATAAAACATTCGATATTAAAAACATAACACAAAACAAGGAATTGATTTCCGGTTATCCGGTAAACGATTCAATATCAACTCCGGAAATTGACGGAATGAAAATTACTATTAAAGATTCGGGAAACGATATTGATTACAATAAAACAAGATACGTTGGAAGCAATTCGTCATTCAAATACAAAATTGAATTTCCGCCGGTTATGGGAAATCCCAAAATAAAAATTGACGATGATTATTTAATTGTTTTTAACAATATGGATACACTTTCCAACGGAAGCTGGGCTGAGCCGCAAACATTTAATACACAACTTGGTAACGTACAAGCTCCTTTTAATTTTTGGAATATTAAAGGAAACGCTCCGGATTTTTCTTATAAAGAACAAGCCACTTTTGTTTTATACGAACCGCTGGAAAGCAAAAAAAATAACGGACAATGGGATAAAGGTGAATACATCATTCTTCAACCGCAAGGCGCAACCGATACCAGAACAAGTTATCAAATATATTTGGATATAGAAAACGGAAATTATCCTGCTTCCGGCGATAGTCTTTATATAATAACTTACAACCAAATAGAAGATAACGATGAATTCCGTTTTAGTCCCGATAGTAATTTTGTAGTTGATGTTTTGGATAATAAAATTAGCAACAAGTTTATTCTTGAACAAAATTATCCTAATCCTTTTAATCCCGAAACTACAATACAATATAACATTCCTTTCTCGAAAGAGGTGTACGGTATGTTTAAAAACAAAAATAACGGAACGAATGTACAATTAAAAGTATATGATGTACTTGGCAGGGAAGTGGCAACACTTGTTAATGCTTTTCAAAAACCCGGCAATTATAAAGTACAATTTAATGCTACCAAGCTTTCCGCCGGAGTTTACTATTACAGAATTAAAATTGGCAACTTTATAAGGGTAAAAAAAATGATTTATTTAAAATGATATCCGGAATAACTTAGTAACTATGGAATAAAAATTTTATTTTTAAGTTCACAAATAATAATTATTGTTGAATAAAATTCCGGAGAAGACTCAAATGAAAATTAACAGATATCAAGACATATCGGAAATTGAAAAGGAAGCAAAAAAAGATTATATCGATCGTCATTCCGCTTTTGTACATTGCGCATCAAGTGCAAAAAAAGGTGAAAAGTTCACAGTTAAAGTTAAAGTAGGTGATGAATACGCACATCCTGATGATTTCGATCATTACATTGCTTACGTTCAATTATGGGACGGCGAAACATTTTTAGCTCAAGCTAATTTCACTGCAGGAATGTTAGGTTCCATGGCCGGACACGTAGAAGTTGATTTCAATTTAGTTCCAACCAAAAAAATGAAATTAACCGCAATGGCTTATTGCACAAAACACGGATTGTGGCAAAGTGATGAAGTTGTTGTGGAAGTAAGTTAATTTTTAATTTTTTATCAATTACAAAAAAGGTTGCCTAAATAATTTTAAGCAACCTTTTTGTTTTGTAGAAAAATAATTTCTGATTTGTTACTAATCTATTTTGTGATATTGTAAATTTGTTCAATTTCAGTTGATGATAAAGCTTCATTAAATATTGCAATATCATCAATAATTCCTTTAAATGCATATCTTGATATAGCACCGCCGTAAGTACCGATAAATAAATCCGAATCATAATTACCGATTGTTGCATTGGTAACGTTGGAATTATCTAATTTCCCGTTTATATAAATTTTCATTTCATAACCATCCCAAACAGCAACCAAAAAATACCACTGGTTATCGTTTAGAGCTAATTTACTATTAACAACTTTCCTGTGCTCTTGCCATAAACCTTGATCATTAATACCAAAACCTGCTTTCGCTGAATCTTTGCTAATACCTAAAGAATATTCCCTATTATTATATCTATCACCTTTGTAAATAATTGTCTTGTTTTTTGAATCTTCTTTTTTCATCCAAACAGCAAGTGTAAGTTTTTGATCTGATGGAGTTAACGAATTATCATCTGTTACTCTTATATAATCATCAATACCGTCAAAATAATATGCGCTATTTTTATTTCCGAATCTATCTTCCGTTAGTTGTGCTCCGTAAACAACGCCATTATTTTTATAACCGCTATAGTCTTTTGCATTACCATAAAACGGATAAAATGCTACAAGACTTTTCTTATACCCTTCTCCAAAAGAAATATTGAATTCCAAATCATTGGTGTTCTTATTCAACTTTAAAAATAACGTAATATTAAAATCGGGTCGTATAACAATATCGGTTCCCCCAGAATAAACAATTTCATTATCTTTATTAAATATTTTTGCATCAACGTGCCATACTCCAACCGGTAAACCGTTAGAAGATATTGTAGATGTAGCATTACCGGTTAGGTTCAAAGTTTTTTGTATTGTCTCATATCCATCACGTTTTAAAATAACAACAAGCTTATTTAGTTCTTTTGAATAACTAACTTTCTCCACAGATATTGAAATACTTCCTTGATCGGCGGTTGGGATATTAACAACTTTTTCACTAATACATGCAGTAAATAGAAAAGCAAAACTTAGCAAGTAGAGAAATATTGATTTCATAATTTAATTATCCTTATTCTCATTAAAAAATATATATAAATTTATACTTAAATATTTTAAAAAACAATGACCAACAACACATATAGCAATCCGGATGTAAAAATTAATAGTTGTCAAAAATTTATAAAACAATGCAACAAACTATTTTAACTTAATTTTTTTAATATTTTCTTTCCACTTAAAAGGATTTTTCCAAACATTCCATATTTCTTTAATTCGTTCCAATTCCACTTCTTCAAAAAAGTTTAACCGATGTAAAACAAAAGGGAATGAAATCAAAAGAAGTAATTTTAATAAAACCGTATAATAAATTTTTAATTCGTTGGTAAATGAAGAAACAAAAACAATTGTTAAACCGAGAGCTACAACTATAAAAACCTTTTTAATTTCATACGGAATGAAATAATGTTTTTGTGCAATGTTATAAAATATAATTAAGGAAATTATTCTTGCAATTAAAGTTGCAACGGCGGCTCCCATTGTTTCCCAATGAGGAATAAAAAGTACATTAAGCAAAATATTTATCAGACTAATACCAACAACAACAATTGCAATTATTCCGGTTTTTTTTGCAATGCTTAATCCATTTAAAGATATATCTTTTAAAATTCCCAAAAATATTGTAAAAGCAATAACGGGAACAAGTTTGCTTGCCGGCCAATAGTCTTTGTTTTTTGCAACAAGCTCAATAATTTCTTTCCCGAAAAGTGAAAAGAACAAAACAAAAATCATTACACCAAAAGCCAAGTACGTCATAATTTTTGAATAAAAGCGTCCGTTGTTGGGTTTATCTATATATTGATAAATTAAAGGAGTAACCGCCATCATCACGGATGAATATATTAAAACTCTTATTGTGTTTGACAATCGATATGCAAGAGAATATAATCCTACATCCGAAGTTGTAGTC
>JALSNL010000033.1 GCA_026987055.1 Melioribacteraceae bacterium
ATCTTTAAAAACAATGATAAAAATTAACAATCTACATAAAACATACGGTAACATTAAAGCGGTAAAAGGCATTTCCTTAAACATAAAACAAGGAGAAATGTTCGGTTTGGTTGGTCCGGACGGTGCGGGAAAAACAACAACAATAAGAATACTTTGCGGTTTGCTCGGTTTTGACGAAGGGGAAGTTTTTTTACTTGATAAAAATATTAAACATCATAAACAGGAAATACAAAAAAACATCGGTTATCTTTCTCAAAAATTCAGTTTGTACGGCGATTTGACAATTGACGAAAACATCGAATTCTTTGCGGAAATTCATAATGTAAAAGATTATAAAAAAAGACGCGACGAATTACTGGAGTTTACTCGATTAACCGAATTTAGAAATCGTTTGGCAGATAAACTATCCGGCGGAATGAAACAAAAATTGGCATTGGCAGGCAGTTTAATTCACAAACCGAAAATACTTTTTCTTGACGAACCGACTACCGGTGTTGATCCCGTTTCACGAAGAGATTTTTGGAAAATTCTTTCAAGTTTGCTGAACGAAGGAATAACAATACTAATGAGCACTCCGTATTTGGATGAAGCGGAACGTTGTTCACGCGTTGCCATGATGGATAAAGGTAAAATAATTGCATTGGACGAACCGAAAAAAATTAAAAACAGCATTAACAAAGAAGTACTGGAAATAGTTTGTAAACCTGTAAAACAAGCTTATAAAGTTGTAAAAGAAAACACTCAATACGATGTGCAAATTTTCGGAGATAGAATAAACATTGTACTGGATAGTGCCGAAAAACAATATTTACCAATTAAATCTTTGTTGGAAAAAAACTCAATACAAATAACATCGGAAAGAAAAGTAACACCGACATTGGAAAATGTTTTTATTTATAAAATAAAAGAAGTTAGTTAAAGAGAATAAAATGAAAAAAACAACAATTTTAATTTTGTTATTTAACATAATAACATTTGCACAATCAACGGAACTTACTTTGCTGGAAAGTTTACGGTTAGGACTTAAAAACAGCAAAGAACTTAAAATTGCAAAGTCAAAAATTATCAAAGCCGAAGCAATGGAAACTGAAGTTGCATCTTCAATGTTTCCGCAAATATCTTTAAATGCCGCATACAGAAGACTTAGCGATGTTCATCCGTTTCAATTAAAATTACCGATGTTTCCAAAACCGGTTACAATACAAGAAACAATATTGGATAATTACAGCATAAGCGCTTCCGTTCAACAACCGTTGTTTACGGGCTTTAAACTTTCGTCATTAAAATCGGCGGCGGCATTTAACAAAAAAGCCGAAACAGTAATGCTGAATAAAGAAGAAATAAATAAAGCCGAAGAAATTCAAAAAGCATTCTGGCATTTATATAACGCCGAAGCAATTGTTAATCTTATTAAAGAAAATCTAAATTCATTGGAACATCACTTAAAGGATACGGAAAACTTTTTAAAAAACGGATTGGTAACAAAAAACGATTTGCTGAAATTAAAAGTTGAATTATCAAATATTAAACTAAAATTATTGGAAGCAAAGAACAAAAGAAAATTGGCAAAGACAATGTTTAATAAAGTATTGGGATTGCCTTTAAGTAAAAACACAAAAATAAAAGTTGACAAAATAATTGTGGATACGTTAAAAATAAATTACGCAAAGTTAAAAGAAGAAGCATTAAAAAACAGAAGTGAATTAAAATGGGTATCATTAAAAATTAAAGCACTGGACGAAAAAGAAACCGCCGCATTATCGGATTGGTATCCGCAATTATTTGCATTCGGTAATTTCTATTACAGTAAACCGAATCAAAGATATTTACCTGTTGAAAATAAATTTAACGATTCTTGGGATGTTGGCATTGCATTAAAATGGAATTTATGGACGTGGGGAAAAACATCGGCAAAATCACAACAAGCGGAAGAAGATAAATTTCAAGCGGAAGAAAAATTAAAACTTTTACAAGAAGCCGTTCAGCTTGATGTTTATAATAATTACTTAAAACTACTTTCGGCAAAAGAAAAAATAAACTTAAGCAAACTGCAAATTGAATCCGCTGCGGAAAACTATAGAATAACAAAAGAAAAATATGAACAGCAATTGGCTACAAGCACGGAACTTATAGATGCGGAAACATCCTTGCTAAATGCAAAAACAAAACTGATTACATCGCAAGTTGAATATAAACTTGGGAAAGCCGCTTTGGATAAAGCAACAGGTAAAAGAACAATTAAATTCGAGGTTCAATAAATTCCGTTATGTATTCAATAGAAGTAAATAATCTTACAAAAAAATTCGGCAACTTTACCTCCGTAGATAATATTTCATTTAAAGTTAACGAAGGTGAAATATTCGGATTTCTCGGAGCAAACGGAGCAGGAAAATCCACAACTATAAGAATGCTTTGCGGAATATTGGAACCTACCTCAGGCGATGCTGTTGTTGGAGGTTATAGTGTTGTTAAAGAACCGGATAATGTTAAGCTGAACATCGGTTATATGTCGCAACGCTTTTCTCTTTATAACGATTTAACTGTTGAAGAAAACATAAATTTTTTCGGCGGTGTTTACGGTTTGGAAGGCAATCTTTTTGATGAAAGAAAGAATTGGGTTTTGGATATTGCAAATTTAAAAGGAAAAGAAAAGTTAATGACAGGCTCTTTACCCGGAGGAATTAAGCAAAGACTCGCTTTGGGAACTGCAGTAATTCATCAACCGAAAATTGTTTTTCTTGATGAACCTACCAGCGGAGTTGATCCGCTTTCGAGAAGAAATTTTTGGGAGCTGATAAATGATTTATCGGAAAACGGAATTACGGTTTTTATTACAACTCATTACTTGGAAGAAGCTGAATTTTGTAATAAAATATTATTGATAAATGCCGGAAAGCTAATAGCGGAAGGCAATCCGCAAGAATTAAAAACAAATTACTTGAAAAATGATATACTGGAATTGGAGTGCAGCAATCCTGTTAAAGCAATGAAAATTTTGGAATCGCAAAACTTTATAGACGCAACATCAATTTTCGGTAATAATTTACATCTTAACGTAAACAAAAATTATTCGAACAAAAATCAAATTGAAAAACTTTTAATTTCGGAAAACATTCAAGTTACGGGATTGGATAAAATTGTTCCCACTTTGGAAGATGTTTTTATTCACCTTTTGGATAAGAAAAAATAATGTTTAGAAGAACAAGAGCAATAGCAAAAAAAGAATTCAAACAATTGTGGCGAGATAAAAGACTGCTTTTCGTCATTTTATTTTTCCCGATTTTTTTGCTTATTATTTTCGGTTATGCCGTAAACTTTGATGTAAAAAATATTCAACTGGCAGTACTTGATAAAAACAATACCGAAGTCAGCAGAGATTTTGTAAACTCAATTTTAAGCTCAAATTATTTTAAACTGGCAAAACAGTTGAATAACGATTCCGAAATTAAAGAAACACTTGACAAAAAATCTGCTCAAATTGTTCTGGTTATTCCCAAGGATTTTTCAAAAAATATTCACACGCACAAACAACCTGCTAAAATACAATTTTTAATAGATGGCGTTGATGGTAACACTGCAACTATTATTAAAAATTATGCTTCCGCCGCTTCAACAAAATTTGCAATTAAATTACAAAAAAATCTTACACAAAAATATGGCGTAAAAATGTCTTATCCGGTTTTGTTGGAACCAATCTTTTGGTTTAATCCGGATTTGCAGACAACAAAGTTTTTAATACCGGGTTTAATTGCAATGATACTTATTGTCAGTTCCGTTATTTCCGTATCGCTTTCGCTGGTAAAAGAAAAAGAGCTTGGTACAATAGAACAAATAAATGTTTCCTCAATAAATTCTTTCGAATTACTTTCGGGTAAATCGGCTCCTTACATTGTAGTTGCATTTTTTGATGCGATATTAATTTTAATTGTCGGTTACATATTTTTTGATGTTATTGTAAAAGGAAATTATTTTTTTCTTTTTATCAGCACTTTGATTTATATAATTTCCGCAACAAGTATGGGAATTTTTATTTCCGTTATTTCGGAAACTCAGCAAATTGCTTTTACCATTGCAACATTTGCAACTTTATTGCCGTCCGTTATTCTATCGGGATTTATTTTCCCTATAGAAAGTATGCCGGTTATTATTCAATATCTGACAAATATTACACCTGCCAAATTTTTTATAATTGTTCTTCGTGCAATAATTATACGCGGTGTAGGACTTTCTGCATTTTGGATGCAATTGATTTATTTGATTTTATTTACATTAGTATTTATGGGCTTGGCAATTATCATAAGCAAAAAACAAGAAGTAAAATAAAAAGATGAAAACAATTCTTCACATAATAAAAAAAGAATTTCAACAATTTAGGCGCGATCCTAAAATGTTCGGATTGATTTTAATTTCTCCCATTATACAATTAATATTTTTAGGATATGCCACAAACTTTGACGTGAAAGTTGTACACACAACAATTTTTGATATGGATAAATCTCAAGAGAGTCGTCTTTTCTTAAATAATTTTAAAGGAAGCGGATATTTTTCTTTTGATTATTACGTAAACAGTTATAACGAACTTCAAAAAAATTTGGAAGAAGGTAAATCCATTGTGGGAATTGTAATACCGCATAATTTTCAAAAGAAAATAGCAAAAAGAGAACCGGTAAAAGTACAAGCAATATTCGATGGTTCGGACGGAAACACAGCTTCAATTTCCGCAGGTTATATTAATTCCGTAGTAATAAATTATTCAAAAAATATTTTGTTACAAACTCAAATGAAAGCGGGAAATAATTTTCCTTCTTCTTTAATGGAAACCGAAACAAGAGTTTGGTATAATCCCGAATTAAAAACAAGAAATTTTATGGTGCCGGGCATTGTCGGTTTGTTAATAATGATTATTACTTTGCTTCTAACTTCACTTGCCGTGGTAAAAGAAAAAGAAATTGGAACAATGGAACAAATAATTGTTACACCAATTAAGCCTTACCAACTAATTTTGGGTAAGTTAATTCCTTTTGGAATTTTAGGTTTGGTTTCCGTTGTTATTGTTTTAACCGCAATGACATTGATATTCGGTATTGCTATTAGAGGAAGTATAACATTTATGTTTTTTACATCATTTATATATTTGCTTTCAACATTGGGCTTGGGTTTATTTGTTTCCACAATATCAAAAACGCAGCAACAAGCAATGATGCTGGCAATTTTTGTTGTAATGCTTCCAATGATTTATCTTTCCGGATTCGCTTTCCCAATAGAAAATATGCCTAAAATAATTCAACTTACAACTTATTTTATTCCAATGAGATATTTTACTACAATTATTAGAGGAATTATTTTAAAAGGAATAGGATTTGCCGAACTTTGGCAAGAAACAGCAATCATGCTGATTATGGGAATTGCAATTCTTTACATAAGCTCTTTACGCTTTAAGAAAAAGTTGGATTAG
>JALSNL010000034.1 GCA_026987055.1 Melioribacteraceae bacterium
AATGTTACCCGAAATAAAAAGGTTAGTTGACAAAAACTATTACCTTTTAGCAATGGAACACTATATTAAAAAGTTAAAATAATAAAAAAGCTTGTAGAGCATTCTACAAGCTTTTTTCACATATACAAAATTGGTCAACTAGCTTTTTGCAGTACAACCGTTTTTACATTTATCCGTACAAATATGTTTTTTCATTTTCATTTTTGCTTTGGCTTCTTTGGCTTTTACTACATCACAACCTAAGGTTTTACATTCATCCGTACAAACATGCTTGCTACTCATCATTGCTTTGGCTTCTTTAGCCTTTACCGCATCGCAACCTAAGGTTTTACATTCATCTGTACAAACATGTTTTGCTGTTTTTGCCATATCTGTAGTGCAACAAGCTTTTTTCATATCTTTTTTAACTTTTTTTACTGCTGCATCTTGCGCCATTGTTAAAGAGGCAGATATTAATAGCATAAAGATTAACAATGTTACAGATTTGGCAATTTTTATATCCTTCATTTTTTCTCCTTTTTTCATATTGTTTATTTTAACGTTTTAATAAGATAATATATCGTTTTATAAAAGTAAAGAGTATTGGTTATTAAATCAAGTAAATAATAATTACATTTAATTTAACATTTCAAAATTCTTATAAAATAATTTATAAGGACTTTCTGATGAGAAGTGTCGGCTAAATTACATTAGTTTAATTTTTATATGCCTTAACTTTGTAGCTTGTTTTATTAATAGCCTTTTCAATTTTGAATTTATTTGTTGTAGTACTATCAAAAGCTATTTTTACAAAACCGGTTTTATAATTTGCTTTTACAAAAGTTACACCCGGAACACTTGATACTGTTTGCTCAATAAATGTTTCGCATCCGTCACACGTCATACCAACAATTTCTACTTTTAAGTTTTGTAAATTATTAGTAATAAGTTCGTTATTTTCTTTATTTTTATTAACAAACAATTGGTTTGAATAATATGGAAAAGCCATCATTATAACTGCAAATATAGTAACAATACCAAGGAATTTTTTTGATTGGATAAATGGGGCGCTATTTTCTGTTTCACATTCACACTCAATCTTTTTTTTAGGTTTAAGCTTTTGAAACCACGCAAAACCAAGAACAAAAACAGTAAAAATCATTAAATATGGTCTTAACGGATCTAACCAAGAAAACGCTGAAGCAAATCCACCAACACCGGCAACTAAAGCAAATATTGGTGTTATACAACACAATGAAGACGCAAACGCTCCTAACAAACTTACACCTATTAGTTTTTTTTCTTTTTTATTATCACTCATAATATTCTTTTGTTATATAGTTCTAATCTCTTATAATTTTTTTAGGGGTAAACCCTGAATTTATAACAGCTTGTTTAAGCTGTTCATCTGATATTTTTTTTGAATCTTGTATTGTTAAAAAAACTATTCCTTTCTTAAAATCAATTTCCATATTTTTTATATTATCTAATTTTTTAAGTTTTTTTTCCAATCCATACGCACAAAAAGGACAAGATAATCCTTCTACTTCAATTTTAATTTTCTGATTCTTACCGATATCTGTTTGAGCATTATTATTACTAAAAAAAATGAATAGGAGAATAAAACCTATGTATGTTATTTTTTTCATATTAATTCCTTTTCTAAAAGATTAAATATCTAATTCCTAATAACGCTGTATATTTCAATGTATTAATTTTGTTAATTAATGGTATTTGTAAGCCGGTCTCAATTAAAAATGTTGATGCTGTAATAAATTGTATTCCGGTAGAAATAAAAATTAATTCGTTTTTAAGTGTAAAAGTATGTTCCCCCGTAAACTCTCCAAAAAGATTTATTTGATATGGCGGATATTTTTGCGGTAGTAAAGGATAACCAAATGACAAACTATAAGATAATTTATCAGGCAATCCATCCGGAACATACACATAACCAACAGAACTATATAGTCCGAATTTTGTAGTTATATAACCTGTAACAAATTCCAAATGAGAAACATTAAAACCGGCACCAACATTATTACTACCGTAAGTTATACTTTGCTTAAACTTTAAAACATTTCTGAATGTTTTTCCTATGCCATCAAATTTATAGACTAGATGTTTAACAAAAAAAGTAATATTACCTAATCCAATATTATTTTTTTTCTTACCGGAAAATTGTATAACAAAAGGCTGAACAATACCAATTTGTAAATCTGAAGTTAAATTATAAGGAACAGCAACTACTTGTATAAAAGTAGATCTTTTTTCTTTTGAACTATATTTACCAAAGGTTCTAATGCCTCCTCCATCAAGACCTAACAATATTGGGGAATCTGTAAATATTGGCGGACCTTGTGCAAACATATTTGCATAAGTAAAAAGCAAAAACAATATGTAAAATTTAGTTTTCAATAAATATGTTATTTAACATTAGAAATTATTTTGTTAACATTTTTCAAGCAGCACTTTCCCGTAGGATTTTTAATACTACAAGCACAAAGTTTATTCCTTGTTTTTTCGGTAATAAATTCAACTATTAAGCTTTGTCCTTTTTGTTTAACTTCATCGGTAATTTGTTTTTCCGTTATATCAAAACAATAACAAACAAGTTTTGGCTCGGCTTTTTCTTTAAATCCAATTTTTATCCTTATATCATTCTTGTTATAGATTAGGTTTAATTTGTTTGAAAAATAAACCGTGTCGCAACCCTGGTTAGTGCATAAAAAATAATCTGATTCTTCTGCCGTCTTTACTTGCTCAAACTTCAACATCATTAAAACGGTTTTATAATTCACCTTTTGTGCTTGTGCACCACACGTAATGCAAACAATTTTTTCAGCATTTGTTTTACAACTATTTTCTTCGGAACAACATTCCATTTGGTTTCCTATTTTTAAATATTCTACGATTATTAACAAACTACATTTTACTTACTGACAAATATAAGTACTGTAGCATAGTACGGAGTCAAGAGAAAAATATTTCTCCTTATTAAAAAGTGGTTTAGTATTGTTTAAACTTATTTGGGAATGCTCTTATTTAAAAAATGGAAATCATAGTTATCCTAAACTATTTCCATTATAAGATTTAAGATTAGTCCTTATATGAAAAATTAAATTTTACTTAAATTCTTATTTTAAGAAACGTATAGTATAATCTGTTATCTTTACTAATTTAATTGATAAAAATTATATTTAAGAATTTGCTAAAGCTACTTAGTTTTAATAAACCAATTTGTTACGCCTTTAACAGCTTTTTCCACAAAATCTTCTTCTTTTAATTTGTTTTGTTCCGTTAGGTTTACACTTTCAAAACCTACGGCAACAAAGTAAGTAGCTTTATCAAAAAAATTATTAATTTTTTGGTAAAACTCTAATGATTGATGAAGATCCAGAATAGAATTTATAACACCTTGATTAACTATATACCGCCACAAAACAACCCTTGCTAAAATAAGTGCATAAATTACTTCGCTATTTTTCAAATTTTCTTTAGCACGTTCTCGTCCAAGTTTAATAAAGTGTTCCGCTGTTTTAGGATCGCTTGGGTCGGCATTCATAATCCATTCACCCAGTCTCTTATAAACATCATAAACTCTTATTCCCAAGATTGCTTCATCAATATTGCGGTAACCTTTTGTTGCGGGATTAGTTTTAATTTCATGTATCCATTCTTTTGTAAGTGCTTCGGCGTGTTCTTCTACTAACCGGATAAATTTTTCGTATAACATTTTGCACCTCCTTTTGGTTTTAAGTCGGTTGCTATAGATACGAAAACCGAGTATTTAGTGTTTTGGTTTTCTGAGGATTATTTTTGTGTAATGTTAAGTTTATAATATTTTACTTTGTACTTAATGCTTAACACAACACAGGTTAAAAATTATTTTGCAATTATTTTTTAATGTTAATTACTTAAGCTAAAATTCACCTCCGTATATTTTTTTTGTTTTGAATACATATCGTTAACAATAAAAATTAACTTATAGTTCCCTTTGGCAAACGAAGAATCCATTTCCATTTGAGCTTCTATTTGTACATCATTAAAATCATTTTTTTGAAAAGATGCAAGTGTATCTGTAAATATTTTTTTTATTGTATCTTGAGCAGGTGTAATTAAATTTACCGTATAAAAGAGTTTAGAACTAAACCCGTTATTTAGCTCTTTTTTTAAGAATCCTTTTGCGTTAACCGAAGAGTTTACTTCCCAACTATTTTCAATATTAAATGCAAATGCTTCAGGATTAGATAATTCTAGTTTTGGTTCCGGTTTGTTATTGCATGCTATTAGTGTTGAAAGGAAAATAACAAGAGTTATGTAGGGTTTTGTTTTCATTTTTTGAATTACAGAATTTTTTATCCCCTCCTTAGAAAGGAGGGGATATTTTATGGGTGATTTTACTTTCTAAAGTCTTCCATAAACTGCACCAAATCTTCAACTCCTTTAGTTGGAAAAGCGTTATATATTGATGCCCGTATTCCTCCAACCGAACGATGTCCTTTTAATCCGGAAAAATCTTTTGCCAAGGCTTCTTCTATAAATTTCTTTTCTAACTCAGGATTAGCTAAGTTAAATGTAACATTCATAAGAGAGCGATCTTCTATTGCTGCAGCTCCTTTATAAAATCCATCTGAATTATCAATTGCGTCATATAGCATTTTTGCTTTTGCTTCGTTTATCTTTTGCATTTCTACAAGTCCACCGTTTTTTAACAACCATTTATATACTAATCCCATTATATAAATAGTAAATGTCGGCGGAGTGTTATACATCGAACCTTTTTCAGCATGAGTATTGTAATTTAAATAAGTATGTAAAGTTTCCGGAGAGCGTTCTAATAATGATTTTTTTACAATAACAAGTGCTGCACCTGCGGGTCCCATATTTTTTTGTGCACCGGCATAAATAATTCCATATTTATTTACATCAATTGGTTTGCTTAAAATATCCGATGAGGCATCACATACCAACGGAACATTTCCAACTTCAGGTTCGGTTTTAAATTCGGTTCCGAAAATTGTGTTGTTAGAGGTAAAATGAACATAAGATGCATCATGGGTAAGTTGTAGAGCGTCTTGCTTGGGAATATAATTAAAATTTGCATCTTCCGATGATGCGGCAACATTTACTTCGCCAACTCTTTTAGCTTCTTTAATTGCTTTTTTAGACCAAGCACCGGTATTGATATAATCGGCTTTATTATTAGGCGGCATTATGTTTAACGGAACCATAGAAAATTGTAAAGTTGCTCCACCTTGTAAAAACAAAACTGCATAATCATCACTAATATTTAACAAAGTACGTAAATCTTTTTCCGCTTCGGTAATTATTTCTCCGTAAGTTTTTGAACGATGACTCATTTCCATTACGGATAAACCTTGACCTTTATAAGAATAAAAATCTTTTTGTGCTTCTAGCAAAACTTCTTCCGGTAAAACACCGGGTCCGGCACTGAAATTAT
>JALSNL010000035.1 GCA_026987055.1 Melioribacteraceae bacterium
AGGTACGTTTCAAATAGGCTTGCATTACAATACCAACATTATCAAACTCTTTCTGTAAACGCTTAAACATTTCTATTGTAAGTGTGGTATATGGAGAATCTTCCATGTCCATTCTTATAAAATTGTTATATTCTTTGGCTTTTAAAAGCAGCTCTTTCATTTGCATATAGAAAAATTCTTTATCAATGCTTAAGCCAAGTGATGTTGGTTTTATTGATAGATTTGCATCAAGGTTCTCTTTATTTATTATTTCAAGAACTCTTAAACATTCTTTTTTTTCTAATTCCGATTCTTCTTTGGTTGTTATGGCTTCACCAAGAACATCTACTGTTGCTAAAATACCAACGGAGTTTAATTTTTTTACAACATTAACGGCATCTGTTAATTTAGGACCGGCAATATATTTTTTTGCGAAAATATATACTACCGATTTAGGTAACAACTTTACAAACGAAACAATTAGATTATTTAACATTAGTATTAAGTCCTTATTTTGAATAAAAGCACTTTTAAAATGAATAAGTAAACATAATTGAAGTATTGGAAGTAATCAAGAAAAGAGTTATTAAGGTATTATTTTTTATTTCGTTTTGGAAATATTTTCAATTAAGCTGATTATAAATTTAGCTTTTTCTTTTAATTCTTCAAGCGAACCATTATTTTCAATAATAAAATCCGATTTACCTTTTTTAGCATTATCAGGTAATTGATGCATTATTCTACTTTTAATTTCTTGTAATGATGCATTATCTCTTTCAATAATACGCAATATTCTTTTATCCTCTTCGGATGTAATTAGTATTATATAATCAAAAATATCTTCCCAATGTGCTTCAAATAAAATTGCAGCTTCAACCAAAACAATAGAATTATTTTTAAGTAATTTCTTTGCTAATTCTTTTACTTTGGCAATAGCTTTTGGATGAACAATCCTGTTTAGTTTTGCTACTTCATCGGGATGACTAAATGCTTTTTTTGCTAAATATTTGGTGTTAAGCTTTCCTTGTATATAACATTTTTCACCAAATTCTTTTTTAATGTTTTCAATAATCTCTTTATCTTCTACCATTACTTGCTTGGCAATATCATCAGCTTTTAGTATCTCATATCCTAGCGATTTGTAATAGTGTGTTACCGTCGATTTTCCTGAACCTATTCCGCCGGTAATGCCAATTAGTAGTTTTTTCATAATTAGAAGAATTATTGAATTGTCAAATGGCTAAATTGTTTGAATCAAAAAATTAATAATTTAGCCATTTTATAAATAAGTTTTTCATGTATCTATATTTTTAGATTGTTGCACACAATTTGCGAACGCCGGTATAAAGCCGGTGGCTACTTTTGAAATAATTACTCTCTTATGTGTTTTAAAAACAACCATAAAAACTTCATCATTTATTTTGCATAAGCAACTTTTCTTACTTCACGTATTACGGTAATTTTTATTTGTCCGGGATATTGCATTTCTTCTTGAATTTTAGAAGCAATATCGGAAGCTAACTGTTCGGATGTTTTGTCATCGGCTTTATCCGGTTCTACAACAACTCTTACTTCCCTACCGGCTTGAATGGCATAGGTTTTTGCCACACCTTCAAATGTATTTGCTATTTCTTCCAAGTTTTCAAGTCGCTTAACATAACCTTCCAAAGGTTCTCTTCTTGCTCCGGGTCTAGCTCCGCTAATAGCATCAGCAGCTTGAACCAAAGCAGAAATCGGATGAGTCATTTCAATATCTTCGTGATGACTACCGGCTGCATTTATTACAATAGGATGTTCCTTATATCTTTTTAATAAATCGGCACCAAGCAAAGCATGAGGACCTTCCACACTTTTATCTACGGTTTTACCAACATCATGGAACAAACCTGCACGTTTGGCTACCTGTTGATCAAATCCTAATTCCGCAGCCATAAATCCCGTAATATAAGCAACTTCAATACTGTGTTGCAATAAATTTTGTCCGTAACTTGAGCGGTATTTCATTCGTCCAAGGTGTTTTACAAGTTCTCTTTTAACACCGTGAATTCCCAATTGAAGTAGAACATGCTCCCCTTCTTTAAGAATTTCATCATCTAATTCACCGGTAACTTTTTTAACCACATCTTCAATTCTGGCAGGATGAATTCTACCATCATTAATCAGTCTCTCTAAAGAAATTCTAGCAATTTCTCTTCTAAATTGATCGAAAGCCGAAAGAATTACAGCTTCGGGCGTATCATCAACAATAACATCAACACCTGTAGCCGCTTCAAATGCTCTAATGTTTCTACCTTCACGACCAATAATTCTGCCTTTCATTTCATCATTTTTAATTTGTACAACAGATACTGTTGTTTCAACGGAATGATCTACGGCAGTTTTTTGAATGGCATGAACTATAATTTTCTGAGCTTCTTTTTTAGCATCGGCTTTAGCTTGATCTCTAATATCATTAATGTACTGCGAAGCATCTGATTTTGCTTTGTCTATTAAATTCTCCATAAGCATTTTTTTTGCTTCGTCGCTGGTTAAGCCGGCTGTTTTTTCTAACCTAATGTTTTGTTCAACTCTAAGTTTCTCTACTTCTTCAACTTTTCTTTCTAATAATTCTTGTTTTTTCCCCAGTTGATTTTCCAGCTGCTTGAGATTTCTTTCCTTTTGTGTTATCAGTTCAAACTTTCTTTCAATACTTTCTTCTCTGGCTTCAAGCTTTTTTTCGTAGTTCTGATTCTTCTGCCTACGACGATTCATTTCATTATCGAACTCTTGTTTCTTCTTCAGCCATTCATCTTTAACTTCAAGTAATTTTTCCCTTTTAAGATTTTTTGCTTCTTTTTGTGCATCTTCCAGAATAATTTCCGCTCTTTCTTTTGCACTATTTATCTTATTTTTACCGGCAAATGAATGGGTGAACCAACCAACTAAAAATGCAACAACTGCGGCAATTAAAACTATA
Organism: Melioribacteraceae bacterium; assembly: GCA_026987055.1. Taxonomy (GTDB): domain Bacteria; phylum Bacteroidota; class Ignavibacteria; order Ignavibacteriales; family Melioribacteraceae; genus JALSNL01. The sequence continues at coordinate 2,936 of JALSNL010000035.1, forward strand.
CCTATTTCCATAATTCCTCCATAAGAACAATAATAAATCCGCAACTGCCAATTCCGGATGGAAAAACTCATCCTTACACAATGTGGGTAACCGCCCGACGCTTTTTACTTCCACTGTCCCGCATTTGCGAGATCCTATAAATAGGATGAGGCCTGTAATACACGCCGCAAGTCAGAAACCCTATTTTACGTTGTTAGTTTTTCATTTGTGAATTGACAGTGCGGAAAACTTAAGACGGAATAGATTCTATGCCGGATTGATCTAAAAGTAGCTTAACCTTTTTTATTCGGTCAGTAGCTTGTATGCTAAATTCTTTAAATTTATTTTTTTCCATTGATAAATCATACGCAATATTTAATGCAGCTATTATAGCTATCGTTTCAGTAGGTTGACCTTTCAATTCTTCGCTTGTATCATCCATTATCTTATTAACATATTTAGCTAAATCTGCTGCTATCTCTTCATTTTCAACAAGTAGTGAAAATTCTTTATCAAATATTTTTACTTTTAGCTTCTTTTTTTCCGACATTAAAATTCTATTCTTTACTTAATATTTTCTACATCAAATAACAATTATTTAACTTAAACCTACAAAGAATGTATATGATAATCTATTTTTTCAATAAGCTCATCAATTTGATTCTTTAGGTTTTCTCTTTCCGTAACGTTTAAATTCTTTTTACTCAGTACGGATGTGATGCTTTCTTCCGTACTATTAACTTTTTTTTCCAATTCATTAATTTTTGCTATAAGTGTCTCATTTTCACTTTGTAATTGAGATACTTTTTTTTCTAACTCTTTTCTAACTTCTAACAATTCTTGATTTTTACCAACGAAATTATGCGCTACTTTTTCCAAAGCAGCAATTTCATTAAGAAACAATTCATATTTTGAGGCATCTACCATTTTAACCTCTCAATTCTGCCTTTAGTTTTTGTTTAACACTTTCAATGGTTTTCCAAAATTCCTTATCTATCTCATCTTCTCTTAAAGTTCTATCAAAATTATAGTACTCAAGTTGGAAAGCCAAGCTCTTTTTCCCTTCCCCTAAACTGTCACTTTCAAAGATATCAAATAATTTAACATTTTTCAATAAATTAGAGCTACTATTTTTTATTGTTTTTACCACTTCGTCAAATGAAATATCCTTATCAAGAACAAATGCAAAGTCTCTTATTATTTTAGGATATTTTAACAGTTGCTCATATCTCTGATTTTTAACCTTAATTTCTTTAAGAATATTAACGTTCAATTCAAAAAGAAAAACATCTTGCGGAATTTCAAATTTTGCCAGTAAATCTTTTTTTACTTTTCCACCAATTCCTATTACTTGTTTTTTATGCTTTTTAACTATGTAATAATCAAACAATTCGTTTCCGTTCTGATAATAAGAATCCTTTATTTGAGAGTCAAGGGAATTTTTATTCAACATAACATTCAACATTCCAATTAAATCAAAGAAATCATATTGTTGATTTTCTTCATACAGGCTTTTAACATTTTTCTTTCCGGTAATTGCCAAAACAAGGCTTTCATTTTCTTCAAAATCTTCAAATGATTTTATTTCTTTAGTTTTTGACTCAAAAATTTCTCCAAGTTCAAAAAAACTTAAATTTTCTTCTTTAACTTTAATATTTCGTGAAATATTCATCAACATTCCGGGTATGAGCGAAGTTCTTAATAAAGACATTTCACTACTCTGGGGATTTAGAACTTTAATTGATTTTTCCAAATCCAATGCTTTTTCTTCACTGATTAACGAGTTGCTAACAACTTCATTAAATCCCAAAGCAACCAAACTGTTTTTAAGTTTGTCTTCAAAGCTAAGTTCATCAACTTTTTTGTTTAAGTCAATTGAAATATGGTTAATCGGCGGCACACCATCAAATCCGTATATTCTTACAACTTCTTCAATTAAATCAATTTCTCTTTCTATATCGTGTCTGAATGTTGGAATTTTAACGGTTAAACCGTTTTCATCACTTTTTACAATTTCAAATTCAAGCCCTTCAAATATTTCAACAACTTTATCTTTAGCTATATCAAATCCTAATATTTTTGATATTCTGGCATAACGGATTGGAACAATTTTATTTTCAATTTTATTAGGATAAAAATCTATAATATTCTCGTCAATATTACCACCGGCTAATTCGGCAATAAGATTAGCCGCCCTAAAAGCAGCTTTTATAGTTACGTTAGGATCTGTCCCTCGTTCAAATCTATATGAAGCATCGGTGGAAAGTCCTAAATGCTTTGCAGTTTTACGCACAGCTGAAGGATCAAAATATGCACTTTCAATTACGATGTTTTTTGTTGATTCGGTAACTTCGGAATTTTCTCCGCCCATTACGCCGGCAATTGCAACGGGTTTTTCAGCATCACAAATCATCAAATCATCCGGGAGCATGCTACGCTCTTTAGAATCCAATGTAACAAATTTTGAATTTTGTCCGGCGGTTTTAACAATTATTTTTTTTCCGTTTAATTTATCC
>JALSNL010000036.1 GCA_026987055.1 Melioribacteraceae bacterium
ATCTTTAAGTACGACATCAACTTTTACTCCTTCTGGCGGGACTATTAGTTTATAGTTTGAATTGTCTCCGGTATTGTTTTGTTGTTTTAAAAAATTTAAGTGTTGAGGTTTTAATTCGTCACCATCCATCATTAAAACTGCTCTTTCAATGGTATTTCTTAGCTCTCTTACATTTCCTTTCCATGAATAATTTTGTAAAAGATTTATAGATTCCTCATTTATACCTTTTATTCTTTGGTTAAATTTTTTAGCAAATTGCTGCATAAATGAATACGCCAAAACCGGAATATCTTCTTTCCTATCCTTTAAGGATGGAACTTCAATACGAGCTACATTTAATCTGTAAAATAAATCTTCACGGAATGTTCCTTTTTCCACTTCGGTTTCCAGATTTTTATTTGTAGCAGCCAATACTCTTACATTAACGGAAATTTCTTTTTCGCCGCCAACTCTATAAAATTTTCTTTCTTGCAAAACTCTTAACAATTTTACTTGAATATCCAAACTAAGCTCACCTATTTCATCTAATAAAATAGTTCCACCGTTAGCAAGTTCAAATTTCCCAAGTTTTGTTTTTTGAGCGGCTCCGGTAAAAGCACCTCTTTCATAACCGAAAAGTTCACTATCGGCTAAATCTTTTGGAATAGAACCACAATTGATTGAAATAAAAACATTTTTATTTCTGGGACTTTGTTGATGTATATATTTTGCAAATACTTCTTTTCCTACTCCGCTTTTACCTTCTAATAAAATAGTTGTGTCATCACTTTTTGCAAGTTTCTCTACTATATTTAATGTTCTTTGTATAGATTTGCTTTTACCAAAAAATTCTCTTGTTAAATTATCTTCATTCAATATTGCGTGTAAACCATCAACTTCCAATTTAAGTTTCAAGTGCTTTGTGCATTTATCAAGTACAATGGAAAGCTGATCTATTTCAATCGGTTTAAGTAAAAAATCGAACGCACCAAGTTTCATTGCTTCTACTGCAATTTTTACATCTGCATATCCGGTAATCATTATAACAGGAATGTGGTAGTATTTTTTTTGCAGTATTTTTAATATGTCTAAACCGTTATGAGTAGTTAAATAAATATCTAATAGAATAATATCCGGTTGATGTAAATCGCAAGATTCTTCTACCTTACCGCCATCCATACATATAGCAACATCGTAATCTAATTTTGTTAATACCTTCTTTAATGATATTCCTACTAAATTATCATCATCAACAATTAATATTTTGGGTTTCATTTTGCCTCTTTTACATATAAAGGAAATTTAACAATAAATGTAGCACCTTTGGCTTCATTATTTTTAGCGATTATTTCCGCATTGTGTTCTTCTAATAATGTTTTACAAACACTAAGCCCTAATCCTGTACCGGATTTTTTATTTGTATAAAACTCTGTAAATATTTCATCTTTTACCAATTCGCTAAAACCGGTTCCTTCATCAATAACTTCCAAATTTATAGTGCCGTTTTTTTCAAAAGAGTTTATGTTTATGCCGGAATTTGGTGAACTTGCTTCAATTGCATTTGACAATAGATTAACTATAACTTGTAAAATTTTTGTTTCATTAATTTCCAATTCAGGTAAATCGGAAGCTAAGTTCAAATTATAATTTATACTTTTTTTACTTGCACTACCTTTGGTAATTTGAATTGCTTTACGGACAATATTGTTTAATTGATAAAATTCTATTTCATTTTTATTTTTTCTGGAAAATTCCAAGGTATTTTGAGTTAATTCGTTTATGATATTAGCAGCTTCGATAGCAGCGTCTATACATTCGTTTGTTTCTTCATCGTATTGCTCGCTATTCATTTTTAGAAATTCAAGATTTAATTTCAATACCGAAAGAGGATTGCGAATTTCGTGCGAAAGGCTAGCTGCTAACTTTCCAAGAATTTTTAATTTATTGTCGTGAACACTATCTTTGTTTTCTATTTTATCTTTCAACTTATTTTCCAAAGTATGAAAAAAATTATTTTTTATTGTAGCTTAATTTAACTTTTTTTAGATAAAAATGTATAGTGTTTTGAGGAAGATTTTAGCTTTGCATCAAGAAAATTGTGCAAAAAATTGTTTTTAAAACAACAAGATTGTGTTAAAAGCAAAATAATTAAAGTGTTTATAAATTAAAAATTTACTTTTAACACAATCCCTTTTGGAGAAAGTTTATTTTTCTTTGGAAATTTCTTCCAATATTGCATCAGCAACTTTGTTTGTAACTTCATCTGTGTTATAATAACCGCTTTCAATTTTTGCTTTTACCGCTGCAAAATCTTTAGAATCCACACCAAGAGATTTTAGTTTTTTTGCCGCATCAGATAGTTCTAACTTATCTGTTTTTTTCTGAGGTTTTGCCGCAGCTTTTTCTTGCTTTTTGTAAGCATCCGTATAACGGTTATAATTGTTTCCCACTCCATTAATATTCACTGTTTACCTCTGATAGTTTATTAATTTTTTTTTATTTGCTAATTTAGTTAAATCCAAACTAATTTTTGCTTGTTCTTTTTTTTTTCTTTCTACTATATCATCGAGCTTATTTGTTATTTGTTTAATCATGTTGTGAATTGTATCACTTTCATTTTTAAACTGCTCTTTAGGAAAGTTTTGTTGTATAAAATTTCCTTTTTGTTTAATTCTTTTTGTTAAAGAATTAATTTCATTCATAGTAGAATCAAAATTTTTATCTGTAATATTATCCAGATTTTGGTTTACTAAATGCAAATAATTTTTAACTTCCGTTAAATTTTCATTAAGATTTATCATTTATCCTAAAAGCCCCCCCATCGTTTGATAGTCTTGGTTTGCTTGTAGTAATATTGCCAACTGATTTTGAAGTGTTTCGTATTCATGTCTTAAACTATCCGCTCCTTTATCAATTTGTTTTTCTTTACTTGTTATTCTTTCTTTTAAGTAAGTAACGGATTTATCGTACGAATCCGTTAAACTTGTAATTACTCCGTCACTACCTATATAACGTTCAACCGTATCAAATAATTTACTGGCTACTCCGTTTTCAGCACCAAATAAATTTGAAACTTCGTCCGGTTTATTTTTCAAAGCATCATCTAACTTACCACTATCTTTAATACTTAAACCGGTTTCCGAATCAAAATTGATTCCTATTTCACTTAAGTAACTTATTTTACCTGCATCCAAGCCTTCTACTTTTTCGTAAGCTGCTGTTGCAAATGCTTGTGTTAGTGCTCTTGCACTGTTATTTCCTACAAAAACTCCTCTATCACCGTCTTCGGTAGATTTGGAATTTTCCTTTACATAGGAATATGCTTCGTTAAATTTTTTAATAAAATCTTTTATATCGGATTTTATTGCTTCAGCATTATTTTTTACTATTACATTTACTCTAGGTACTCCAATATCCATTGCCTTTTTTAATTCTAAAGTAACACCCGAAATTAAATCATCAATAGTATTGGAAGATCTTTCAACATCAACACCATTTAATGTTAGTTTGGCATTTAAATCCGTTAGACTATGAGAATAACCGCCGCTACTACCGCTAACCAAAGTTCTGGAATCAAAACTAATCCCTATACTATCCAAAGCGGAACCACTTACATCTTTAATTGTAATAGCATTATTTTCACCGCTGTCTTTTGCAACAACAGAAAGTTTTGCTTCACCATCTTTTGGGGCAAACACCGAAGCAGTTACAGTAGAATCGGTAGCATTATTTATTGCATCGGCAATAAGTTCCATAAGTTCTTTTTGGGTTTCTGTTCCTGCTACTGTTATATCTATGTTTTCATCAAAATTGCCACTGGCTATTTTAAAAGTATATGTTCCTGCACTTAAGCTAGTAGTATTCGCTGCAGTTTTAGAATCGGACATAACTACATCACTTTGAGCAAGTTGTTTAACGTTAACCTCGTAAGAACTTATTGAAGCCGAAGAAGTGGCTGAAGCAGTAAAATAATCCTCAGTACTTAACTCTACACTTTTTGATGTAAATGTATTTCCTGCCGATGTATCTTTAAGACTTGTAAGCATTGACTTTAGCGAAGTCAATTTTGAACTTAGTGTATTCCAAGTTTTTGAAAGGTTAGAAAATTTTGATTTTCTTGATTCAAGTGGATTAACAGCTCTATACCTTTCAGTTAGTCTATAGTTTCTAATTAAACTGTTTATACTTGATGTACTTAATATATTCATTTTTACACCCCTAGCTTATTGGCTACTAAGTGCGGCAATCCAACTTTCTCTTAAATCCGTTAAAATCTTAACTACTATGCTATAGTTTTGTTTTCTCATTTGATCTTGACAAAACTCATATAACCTTTTTAGTCCTATTGAAATCTGACTAACTTCATCATTATCATAGCGTAACGCACTTATTAGTTCCATTAAAGCTTTATTTGTTTTTTCCAAATTACCGCTTTTACTTTGAGCAATTGCAAAATCGTATATTCTGATTAATAATTTTTGGGGTGATGCATCTAGAATATCATTAACCAGATATGCATTTGCTCTGTTTTTGTTAACCGAATTGGTAATCTTTAATGCTGCAGAAGATTGATACATTTTTTACCTTATATTCGTTTTGTTTGTTAAATATTCGGTTCCCCCAAATAATTGGGAGAACCGCCTGAAAAAGAAATTATTAACGTAATAGTTGCAGCACGCCTTGCGGAGCCATGTTCAATTGAGCAAACATTGCTGTTGCCGCTTGTGCCCCAATTTGCGCTTTGGTTGAATTAAGTTGTTCCATAGCCATATCAGCATCAAATAGCCGTGAATAAGCCGATTTGGAGTTGGAAATAGCCGAAACCAGAAAATCTTGTTTAGCTGTCAACCTTTGTGAATAGTTACCTATTGCACCCAAAGAAGCATCTACAGAGTCTTCAAAAGCCTCTAGTTTACCGCTAGTAGCATCAACAATATTGGCAATGTTTTCAGCAACAGTATTACTACTAGTATCCATTACACTACCTAATTGATCTATACCGGCTTTAACATCAGCCGAAATACCGGTTAAGCTAGAATATACTGCTGATGTTTCATTACCAACTAATTCATCACCACTTACATTACCATAATCGATTTTAATAGTATCCGTACCGCTAACACCGGTTTGGAAAGTAAATCCTGCTCCGGCACCATCAGCTACCGATTGTAATAAAGTGGTATTGTTAAATTTAGTTTGTGCAAATGCAGAAGCAATTTCATCAGCTATTGCTTTAATATCCTTACCAATAGCATTCTTATCAGCTGTAGGATTACTAGCATCGGCTACTTTAGCTCTAATTTGAGTAAGCATATCTTTGATACTAATTAACTGACTTTCTGCCGTAGCAAGCATATCTTGTGCAGAACCAACGTTTCGTTGTGCAGATTCCATTACTCTAACTTTAGAATCTAATGATTTACCAATATTAAAGCCAGAAGTATCATCAGCAACATGATTAATTCTTTTTTGTGTAGCTAAACGTAATTGTGCTGTTTGAGCACGCATGTTTAACCTTGAAAGAGCATCATATGCCTTTAATGCACCAACGTTTGTGTTAATTCTAAATGATTGTGACATTTAAACCTCCCTGTTTTGTTAATGTCCGGCAGGCATCCTTGCCTGCCATTGTTTAAATAATTCAACTCTTTTTGACGAGTTGAAAACTTGTTTGTTAATAATTATCTTCACAACATTATCGCATACAGGAAATAAAAGTTTAGGTTTGAAGGAAAGATTTTTTACACGGCAGCAAGCAAAGGAACAATCTTATTTTTAATATCGTTAAGCCTGGTTTTAAGCAATGTATTATTCTCAGTTATTCTTTCGCCTATTAGAATGGTTTCTTTTATTTTGTTTAATTTACCTTGTTCTACATATATTGAAATTAAATAAAAAATAACTGCCGGATTTACATTTTCACTTTCCAATGATGTTCTTAAAATTATTTCAGCCTCTTCTAACTGACCTATACTTATTAAAAAAGAACCGAAACTTGAAATGTATTTGGAGTTATTATTAAAACGATTATAGATATCCGAATAAAATTCTAATTTTAAATTGTTATCATTATGACGCTCCATAATTTTGAGAATTACTTCAATATTATGTTCGTTCAGCAAATTAAAAAGTTCATTTAGTTCATTTTTATTTATAAGATTATTTTCTAAAATCTTTTGAAACAATTCTCTTTCGGTATTACTGTGCTTGCTTAATTTATTTAGAAAAAATTCCAATTCTTTAATATTGTTTGCATTTAACGATGCCAATATTCCATTATATATTATTTTTTTTGTGTTAATAACAATATCCAATACATTTTTACTTCTGTTTTTTCTTGTTAAAATTTCATTTTGCTTAAATGCGTTTTTACAAAATCTTAAAGCTTCTTCATTTTGATTAAATTGCTGATAGATATGGGACGCCAATAAATTTATTAGCGGATGATTTCTATCATTATTAATTGCTTTGTCTATTGTTTCTTTGGCTAATTGCAAGTTACCTTTCTGCATTTCAAAATCTGCAATGCGTAAATAACATACGGACTTAAATTCTTTTCGTACATTTTTATACTCCAATGTTTTTTTTGTATAAAAAATAGATTTTTCCATATCATCCAAAACAGAATAAGAATTGGCTATTTGGTAAGCTCCATACGAAGTGGGGTTTTCGTTATATTCGTTAAGCAATAGTTCAAGGTTCCTATTTGCTTTTTGTTTTAATTTATCTTTTGAAACATTATAACCGAGATGAATGATTTCAATTTTGGAATCTATTATTTTATAACCTTGTTTTATCAACGAAGCTTCAATTTGTTCATGAGCTTTACCTGTAAAAGAAATATTTTTATCATTCCTAAATAAGCGAATATATTTCATTAAAGTCGGTGCATCTTTATGGTCGTCTAAATTTACAATATTACAGTTTATGCCTAATTTATTTTTTTTATTAGTTAAACGTTGAATTTCTTTTTTAGATTTTTCACTTATTCTTTCATCTGCATCAAGATATAAAATCCAATCTCCGTTTGATTTGGAAAGTGCAAAATTACGTGCGGCTGAAAAATCTTTAATCCATTCAAAACGGAATATTTTTGCATTGAATTTTTCTGCAATTTCCAAAGTGCCATCCGTTGAACCGGTATCTACAATTACAATTTCATCAACAATATCTTTTACCGATTCCAAACATCCGGGAAGATAATTTTCTTCGTTTTTTACAATCATACTTAATGTAATTTTGAACATCTATATTTTCTCCTTGTTCACTGTTTCCTTCAAAACATATTATTTTATAACTCAACTTAGCTTTGTTAAACCAACCCGGACTCCTTTTAACAAAGGGCGGCAGTTTATAATTTATTATTCTTCCGTGTAACTATTTTCCAATAATACCGAGTTATGTTCTTCCGGCAAATTTAATTTTGTATTAACTTCTTTCAATCTTAATTTGGCATTTTGATTATTTTCATTATTTACAATTGCCCACTCTAACATTGTTTTGGATTCTTGAAGCATATCGGCTTGATAAAAAACTTCTCCAAGTCCGAAACATGCCGTGGAAGAATTAGGATTTGTTTGTAATTCCATTTCAAAATATTCTTTTGCTTCTTCCAATTGGTTTTTAGCTAAGGAAATTGTTCCTGCCATATTAAGAATATCGGTTAACGAAATTTTTTCGTATCCTTTTCGTTCGGAGGTTTCATAATATTGAAGCGATTGTTTTAGGTTTATTATTGCAATATCATATTCTTCATCATTAATATTTATTAAAGCTCTTTCAAAACTTTGTACGAATAAATCTTTATTAATGGAATATTTTATTTCTCTGCTTAAATATTGCTTACCTTGCAACCAAATTTCTTCTGGCGTTCCGCCCCATTTATTTACAAATTTTTGTTTGTTAATTTCCAAACGTTCGGCATATTTATTGTTTCCGTTTTTCTTAAAACTTACGGAACCGTAATGATGAATAAAAACATCTTGAGCTATAACTGTTTTATATCCGGCAATTTGAGCACGTAAACAAAAATCGTCATCTTCAAAATTCCCGGGAGTAAATCGTTCGTCCAATCCGCCTATTTTATTTATTACTTCTTTTTTAATAAGTGTACATAAAAATGCTACTCGTGGAAATTCAACTATTTTTCCTTTGTTTCTTTCGGCAATAGTTGCAGCATATTTGGGCATATCTTTAACCGATTTATACTTTGCATTTTTATCTAATTGAACACCACTAACGGAATTGCTTATTGGTCCTACAATCCCAATATTTTCTTGCATATCCGCTACTTCAATCATTCTACTTAACCAGTTTTGGGTAACAATAACATCGTTGTTTAATAAAAGTATATAGTCTCCTTTTGATTCCAGTACACCTTGATTTATTGCTTTCGGGAAACCAAAATTTTCTTTATTGGCAATTACTTTTATTTCCGGATACTTTTTCAATTCCGCAATTGTCCCATCTGTAGAAGCGTTATCTACAATAATTATTTCATAATTATAATCCGTAAATCTCTTTATACTTTCAATTGCTTGTTTGGTATATTCCCATTGATTGTATGTTGGAATTACTATTGAAACCGTTGACTTAGAAGAATGCAATTTGGCTTTTGTACTAAACTTTGCATTTGTTGGCTTAAACCAATTCATACCCCATAATTCCATTGGCGTTGGAACATTTCCTTTTCCGTAATGTGAAACTAATTTTTCATATAATTTATCCGTACTTTCTTGAACCAATTTATTTGTTTTAGTTTCTTTTTCCGTTTTGAAGCTAACTTGTCCTTCGTGATATACAAACGTATCTACTGCAACTAAAAGTTTATATCCTTTTAATCTAAATCGCCAGCTTAAATCCAAATCATCATTCCCAAGAAATAATTCTTTATCTAATAATCCAACATCTTCCAATAGTGTTCTTTTAATTACCATACAAAAACCAATTAGTAATTTTGTTTCAACAACTTTTTTATTGAATTGCTTTTCCATTACATAGGGCAAATTATTTTTTGCGATACTCTTTAGTTCTTTTTCTTCAATATGGGCTAAAATATTTTGATATCCAGCTGCATAATTTGAGACGGGACCAACTGCAGCTACATTTTCTATTGTGCAGATGTTTACCATTTTATCCAGCCATTTATCTGTTACGTTAGTATCGGGATTTAAGAGAACAACAAACGGGTTATCAGTATTTCTTATTCCTATATTACATCCTTCGGAAAAACCTACGTTTTCTTTTGACTTTATCAGCTTAAACCGTTTCGATTTTTTTATTGTTTTTTCTATAATTTTTGTTGTATTATCTTGTGAATTGTTATCAACAATAACTACTTCATCATATTCCCGCAATGTTTTTTTCAAACTTTTTATGCATGATGATATTGTTTTTGATGAATTGTAAGTTACTATTATTATTGATGCAGAATTGGGCTTTACAAATACATTTGGTTTTTTCCAAATAAGATCGCAAGCAATTTGTTTTGACCATTTTTTATTTAATAACTTTAAATTTACTCCTTCTTTTATAAACCTTTCATTTCCACTTTTAGATTCAAAGTGTGTTATTACGGATGCAGGTTGATAAATAATTTTATAGTTTTGGGAAATAACCTTAAAACAAAAATCAACATCTTCATATCCGTTCCAATACTCTTCATTCAACTTACCACATTCAAAAAAAACATCTTTTCTAATTAACATACAAGCTCCTGAAACTGCTTGCATTTCCTTTATTTTATTATACTCTTTTTTATCTTTTTGTTTATAGCCGATATGCCAAGGGTTAATATCTATATTATTTATTTCATCTTTTACAATATTTACGCCAGCATGTTGGATTGTACCATCAGGGAATAAAAGTTTACTTCCAACAACAGCAACTTTATTTTTATTTTCAACAATTTCAATTAAAGACAATAACCAACCTGGATGAACTATTGTATCATTATTTAATAACACCAAATATTTACCTTCAGCTATTTCAGCAGCTTGATTATTTGCAACAGCAAATCCAAGATTTTCTATATTTGATATAATTTTAATATTCTTATATAAACCTGATAATTCCTCTAAATATTTTTTAGTGCCATCTGTTGAAGCATTATCAACAATGATAATTTCAAAAATATTTTTAGGAGTGTTCAAATAAATTGATTCCACACACTGTTGTGTATATTCTACTTTATTTAAAACCGGAATTATTATAGACACTAAATTATTATCATATTTAAGGTTAGAGTCTATTTTTTTATTTTTAGTACCCTTCTTAGATGTGGTTAAATAAATATTTTGTTTTTTAGAAATATGCTTGTCAGTAATTTTTGTAAAAACACTCAACCAATTTTTATAATTATATTTTAATGTTCTATTGTTTGAAACAAAATTAAATGCATTAGATTTAATTCTATTAATTTCAGAAGGATTCTCTATCAAATATGATAATTTAGCAACCCACCCGGCACTATTTTCCAAATTTACAAATAAACCGGTTTCATTATTTATTACAGACCTTTTATAGGGTCCGAAATTTGAGTAAACTCCTGCTATACTGGAAATTCCATATTCAAGAAACTTTATATCACTTTTTGCCATATTAAAAATATTATATTTTAAAGGAGCCAAACCAATATCTATTTTAGCTTTCAATAAAATTTTAGCATAATCTTTTAATGAACTTACACCATTTATAAATTCAACAGTTTTATCACAAATAAATTTTTCAGGTATCATATTAATAAAGACCAATGTTACTCGTTTGGCATATTTTTTTTGGATTTCTATTAAAGCTTTCTCAACTTGTTCAAAATCTTCTCTATGCGTTATGGTTCCGGCATATCCAATTCTAATATTGTTAACATCTGTATTAGAAATACTATTATTGACAAATATTTTTTCATCTATTTGATTTGGTATTACTGATATTGATTTATTAAAATCTCCAAAATATTTTTTAAGGTTTTCAGTAGATACAATAAGATGGTCTGCTAACCAAATATATTCCAATAAGCTCCTTCTAAAATATGGGTCGGCATATATTTGATAGTTAGGATTTTTTTGAGGTATTTCCAATAGATTATCATCAAGTTCAAAAATTATTTTTGTCCCTTTTGCTTTTAGTAGTTTAAAAAAATCATAATATTTTAGATTATTTAATCTTTGTAAAATTAAAATATCGGGAATTTCAGTAATAGCATTTGTCATTGCTTTTGAAAGATCAATTACTTTATAATCAATGTAATCTAACTCTTTAAGATACGAAAGGGGACTAATAACTCTAATTTGCGCAACGGCATTGGAATCATTTATAACAGCTAATATTTTTATTTTTTTTACCATGTCTAAACCTAATTTTTATCTAAAAATTTAATTATATAGAAATATTTTATTCCAAAATCTTGTTTACGTTATTTCATTTAAATATTCAAAATTATCTTTTGCAATTATATTGGTTTTATCTAATAATAATATATTGTCAACTATTTCTTTTGCTTTATCATAGTTGTTGTCTAAAATTTCAATGATGGATAAATAATTAAGAGCTTCAATATTGCTTGGGCTATTTTTAATTTTTTTATTTAATATTTTTTTTGCTTCTGTAAATTCTCCATTTTCAATTAATTCTTCTACTTTCCCAAATGGTGTGTCATTAGGTATGAATTTCGCTTGAGTTATAAATTTACTATCTCTATTTTCATTAGCCCAATTTTGTGTTTTACGAATAAAGTTTTTTACATTTTCATATGATTTGGCTTCCAGATTTTTCAGGTGAGGTTTTACTTTTTCAAGTGTTGCTACAGCATGTTCAATATTTTCTTCACCGTAAGCTATACCATATTTACGGGTCTCACTTTTAGCAATCCATTCTTCCGCACTTAATCCTTCAACGGGAACAACTATGCTAATACACCCGCAAAGAGCCGCTTGTAATGCAAGAAAAGAGGCTATATCATAACAATAAAAATATTTTTTTTCATTAAAAATATTTATTAGTTCTTCGGAAGGAGTTGAATCCGTAATTTCCACACTATTACTTAAATCATGGATAATTTTTCTACCTCTCCCTTTTCTCATAACATAGCAGCTTCCATTTCTACTCAAATTTTTATTAATAAACATATTATTATAAAGTTCATTTATGTGTAGATAATTTAAGTTTTCTTCTTCTTCGCTAAAAGCTTTTGAGAAATAAAAAATCATATCGTTTTCACCAAAAATTCCATCTCCTCCAAGTACACCGGGTTTATTAAGTAACCAACGAACAACATTTTTAGCATTTAATGGATTCCCTATAACAATTTCAGGATAAACAATTATTGCATCATCATTTATCATATCTTTATTTGCCAAGGATACATTATATTTTGCATTTGTTAAAAATGTTTCGAAATTATTGTCACTTGGCCATAAGTAAGCTTCGTATCCAAGTTTAACTATTATGTCGACTAAAAGATGTAATACTGTTACCCCGCCACTATTTAGTTTTAAAGTTGGTGCCCAAATTATGTATCTTTTTTTCATCAAATAATCCTTTTAATTTTTTTACTTTTATGTTCAATAATAGTCTGCTTAAAAATAGGTTGTTAAATACTTTCCCAAATTGATGCTATTTAATTCTTTAGTTATGTTTTTACTCATAAATTCCTGCAATAAATTTTTCTTTCCATCATCTTTGACTTTTAATTTAAAACTACTATACACATCGTCATTATGTTTATTTTCGCTTGCATTTATATAATTTAACATGTTAATGTGCTGGAACAATTACCGACATTAAAGGATGCAATTTATTCACAGTTTTAATTTTACTTAAATACTCCTTTTGAAGTTTAACCCCTTGTTCAAATGCCTCTAAAAATCCCATAAGTTTTACCTAATTTTTGTCTATTATAGTTTTTTAAGACTTTTACTAAATCATTTGTAATTTTATCAAAAAACAAAAAAAATAAACTGAACTAATAACAAATTGGTTTTGTACTAATTAAAAATTTTATAACTCATCCTTACTACTAAACTTTATCCAACCTTTATTAAGATACATATATATTGCTTAACCAGAACCACTTTAATTTTTTCCAATTTGCATTAAATACATTTTTTATAAAATATTTTTTTTGCCTCACTATTTATTCTTACCCTTTTACTTTTGGAATATGGAATATTTTCCATTTCATATTTTTGCATATCATTTATCTTTTCTTCACTAAATTTTTCTAAAACAGCTATTGAATATTCTGTTTTGTATCCAAGATATTCCATTTCCAAATAACATATTTTTTCTATAGCTTTAATTTCATCTTGATTTAATTCTTTAACGTATTTGTTCTTGTTATTTTTAAGTATTCTTTTTGAAAGATTATTCCATCCTTTATACATTTTAGCATTTTCTATGGTTAATGCATCTTTGTAAAAATTCTCAATATTTTCATCTTTAGGCATTCCTAAAAATTCCACAACTTTGGTAATATATTTATTGGTATCTTCAATAAGGTCTTCATACTTTACAAAATAAGATAATCCTCTTTTTTCCAATTCATAGTGGTTTTTTAATGTATTTTGTTGGTCTTTTTGCCATTGTTTAGCTGCTTGTATAATACCACCTGGATGTTCCAAACTTTTTTTCCAAGACAAAGCCATATCACGAGGATCTCTTGTTTGATAAACATATTTTGATTTCGGAAAATTTAAAAGCAAAAAGGGTAGAAATTCATAAACATGATTTTCTTTTATAAAAACATGTTCTTTACCATTGGCCTTGGCCTCTTCCATATAAATATTGTTTATTAAAGATTTTACATCGCCAAGTTGAGCTATTTCTTCTAATTCTTTTAACGAAAATTCTTTTTTCCACAACGAAAAATTTACATTTAATAGTCGATGAACATCCTTCAACAATTCATTCCAATTATTAACTTTGTTTAAATCTTTGTATCTAAAAAGGTTCCTAGCCAAAGGATTAATTATATGTTTAGCTGATGGTCCACAAATATTCTTATGCCCATTTAATAATTTGGTTATAAAATTACTGCCGCTGCGTTCGGAACACATTAAAAAAAACATCATATCAGTTATCTTATATTGTAATAAAGTTTGTAATATATTTTTTCATGCTGCTAGTTTTTAAGTTTTTATTAATTTCTTCAATAATTTGCCGAGGTAATAAATTTTGCCAATTTTTATCTTCTGTTTTTACTTTAAAAACACTGTAAACATCTTCATTATGTTTGTTTTTACTTGCTTTTATAAATTTTTCCGTTTGTTTTGTATAGTTCAAATTTGAAAAATTGAATAAATGCTTTACCGTTTCTTCGGTTTTATTTAGCAAGTCCTCGTATTTAACTAAATAAAATCTTTCAGGATATTCTATATTTAGTTGTTCAAATAATTGTGCCGTTTGTTTCCATTTTTCAAAACCAAAAAATTCTTCCGGTTTGTTTCGGTTTTTTTTTGCGGCAAATCTCCATTCTTCTTCAAGCTTCCAGCCCAAATCTTTTCTGAATTCCCGCCGAGCATTATACCACGAGCTTAAAACGGCTAACGGATTTCTTATGAGTCCTATTATTTTTATTTCTTTATCTTTTAACAACATATTTTTTAAGATGTTATTATATCTAACTTCCTTATAAACAATTGTAGTGAAAGATTCTTTGCGGAATTCCGGGACAATACCTTTTGCTTTGGCTTCTTTTTGGTCAATAAAATTATCGTTAATTTGTTCCAATTTTAAAAAAAATGTTTTTATTTCTTCTGCTGATGATTCCGGTGAAAGAAAACCTTTTAGCGCATAAGAAAATAACGGCTGATATTTATAAAGCACGTTAGGACAAGAATCGAAAATGCTTCCTAACCAAGTGGAGCCGGAACGCGGGACGCTATGTATTGCAATTCTTTTCATTAAATCAATTCATAATTTTGTAACATTTTTTTTATTTCTTTTTTCGAATTAAACATCAGTACGTCTATAATTGATAAATCCGGAATAAAATTATTACCGAATTGTTTGTATTTAATTTCATTGGTTTTTATAAACTTTAGTTTTACTCCTTCGTTTTCGAAATTTTTTTTTTGATATAATTTTTTACCACCTATTGCATTTATGTATTCCGTACATTTTTCTTTTTTACAAATTTCAATTATTCTTTCGGAACCTTTAAGGTTTATACCGGAATATTTTCCGGAAGAATTTTCAAAATAGGTTTTCGAATTCAAATAATTTGAAATTGTTTTAACACCGGATTCAGCAAGTTCCGAAACGGAGGCATAATTTTCATCCAACACTTTTTTTATCAGAATAAAAATATCATTAAAATAGGGTGCTTTTTTATAGCTTCTTTCAATTGTTTTATAGAATTTGTTTTTCCATTTATTAAAATGCTCTTCGGAAATTTTTATTTCATTTATTTTTTTTTCTCTACTTGCTTTTTGCAAAGGAACAGAAAATAAATAGCTTTTGTTATCCAATAATATTCTATTTCGATTAATCCATCCTTTCATTATAAAATTTACATCATCATAAAAAATAAACTTATCCACAGCATTTATTAATTGGAAATAACCGATATAAGGGAAAAAATAGGGTTGCATTATTGCAAGTTTCATTTTGGTATTACCATTTTTATTTTCCGGTAAATTTATTTTTTTTTGATTATTTCTATTATTCTTTCAACATCGTTTATTTCCAAATCCGCATAAATAGGAATTGTAATTACTTGTTCGGCAATTTTTGTTGCAACCGGTAAATTTTCCGGCGTTGCGGATTCTAGACCTCTGTATGGTTGGAAGCGGCTTATTAGCGGATAAAAATATCTTCGTGCAAAAATGTTGTTCTTTTTCAGTTTATAATAAAGCTCATCCCTGCCGATTCCGTATTTCCGTTTATCAACAAAAATCGGAAAGTAACCGTAATTATGATGTACGTTTTCAACATCATTCAAAAATGATATTCCTTCGATATTCTTAAAAGCACTTCTGTATAGTTCCGCAATTTTTTTTCTTTTCAATATATTTTTTTCTACATCTTTTAATTGCAGCAAACCTATTGCGGCTTGCATTTCATTCATCTTTGCATTTATTCCGGGTGCAATAACTGTTGTTTCGTTTGCAAAACCGAAATTTTTTAAATAATCAATTCTCTTCTTGGTTTTTTCATCATGAGAAATTACCGCACCGCCTTCAAAGGTGTTAAAAATTTTTGTTGCATGAAAACTTAAAATTGAAAGGTCGCCAAAATTCAGAATTGATTCATTGTTTAATTTCACTCCGAACGAATGTGCTGCATCGTAAATAAGTTTAAGTCCGTAGATATCCGAAATTTCTTGCAGCGATTCAACGTCGCAAGGATTTCCGTAAATATGCACGGGAACTATTGCTGTTGTTTTATCCGTAAGTAATTTTTCTATTTTATTCGGATTAAGGTTATATGTTTTGGGTTCAATATCACAAAAAACGGGAGTAATTCCGTTCCATTTTAACGCATGAGTTGTTGCAACAAAACTATACGGCGTAGTAATTACTTCGCCTTTAATTTTTAGAACTTGCAAAGCGGCAATTAACGCCAAAGTCCCGTTGGAAAATAAAGAAATATATTCCACACCGAGAAATTTTGCCAATTCATATTCCAGTTGTTTGTGGAATTTACCGAAATTTGTAAGTTTTTTGCTTTGCCAAATATCTTTTAGTAAAGGCAAAAAGTCATCTAATTCCGGTAACGTTGGTTGATTTACATAAATAGTTTTTTGTAAATCGGGATTTGCCGGATTTTTAATTTCCAAATTCTCTTGAATCATATTTTTATCAGCTAACTCTATCATTTAATTTCACTATTTTAAAGAGGATATAATTATTGCAATACATGTTGTAATCTAAAATCATTCCAATTAACTCAAAAAAATTTATTTACATAAAGCAGAAAATGTGACCTAATTAAATTTTAGGTAAAAAGTGCTTTTTTAGCTTAAATAAAGTGGATTTTTAATTTTTACTTAGCTGTATTTTGAATTTTAATATTGCGAATGATGTGTGAAAAGAATATTTCGATTGGAGAACCGTGAATATTTTCAACTTTTAGGCTATTATTAGCCATATATTTGAAAAGATTCCAGTAATTTATTTATCGGTTTTGTGAAAACTTCTATTTGTTGTTTTGCTTCTTCTTGTTTCTTTTTATAATTATATTCGCGCTCTTTTAGAAAAGATGCTATAATTTTTTCTTGATTTTCAATCCTTTCATCAAACTTTTTTTCATAGGCATGTTTGGTTCTTTCTTTTTCTTCTTCTAACATTTTCATATCTTCATCTTTCATATTATTAATGCGTTCCAATTCTTTTTTTAATTTACCCACACGTTTGGCTTTATCGGTTTGTGCAGAAAATGCAGTAATAGCGGATATAATTATTCCAATAACAAAAGTACCACCGCCCCAGCGCAATCCGCCTTTAATAATTAAACTAATCGCACTTTCATCTGCCGAACTTATTAACATTGTTGCAATACCGCCAAGAAACGCCACAATAAATGCAAATACAGCGGTAAAAATCATTGAATTAAAGAAAGTTTGTGTTGAGTTATATTTTGTATCTTTTTCAACCAGTTCAATTTTCTCTTCCAATTTATTTATTTGTTCTTCATATACTTCGTTAATTTGTTCTTCTCTTTCTTTTTTTGTAATCTCAACTTTTCTTAATGCATCCTCTCTTTCCTGATGTATTATTTCCAATTGATGTTTATTTTGCTCAATTTGTTTATCAAAAATGTGGAATTCTTCTTTAACTTGGTCATAATAATGTGATTCTATTGTACTTCTTAAATATTCTATAACAGTTATCAATTTATTTCTTAAAATCTGTTCAACCATTCTTATTAAACCGCTGTTTACTCCCTTATATTTATCCAAAGCTTCTTTAAGAAACTCAATTTCAGCCATTATTTTTTCATTATAAAATTGTTTATTACGTAAATTATAAAGATCAACAAGTTTGCTATAAGTTATTTGCATACTATTGTTTTCTTCGGAATACTGAGCTCTTAATAAAAAATCTATATCTTGCGTCATTGGCGCAAATCCATCTTCTGCAAAAACATTATAAATTGCTGCTGTTTCATAAAAGAAGTTAAATAATCTTAGATAGTTGTAATTTATTGCAAGTGTAAAACGCATTTTGTCAAAATTTAGAATTTCTTTTAAGCAATCAAAAGCTACATCTAAATTATTTAAAAAAACCGCTGTAAGTCCGCGATAAGTTTTTGCAGATACACCATAAATGTTATTTTTTGTTGCTTCGGTAAAACAATCATGTGCATTTTGGTATTCATAAATTTTAAAGTATGTAAATCCTTCATAGAGATTTATCAAATATAAAATACTGTCTTTTTCTTCTTTAGCAGCTACTAAATCTTGAACCAATGTTTTGCTTCTTTCAAATAGTTCTATAGCTTTTTGAGGGGAAAATACCGACTTTTCGTAGGTAAGAACAATACCATATAATACCAAATTATAAAAACTTTGATATATGAAATTACGCTCTACCATATTAATTAGCGTTAATGCAAAATAGTTTTTGCCTTTTTCATCTTTTTGTGTAATCCATTGAGAATAGTAATTTTTAATTTCTCTGTGGTTTGCTATAAAGTTGCTGCTATCTTTATTTTTAAGAAGAATTTTCTCAATTCTATCTAAAATAGGAGAATTTAGCGTGGCAAAGTATGGAGCTGTTTCAATTCTAATGAAAAATTCTGAAATTTCTTTTGGCAAGGAAATGGAAAAATGCTTGGAAGCCAAATAAATAAAATCATCATAATTAATATGTTTTCTAATACCATTACCAAACTTCTCTCTTCCAAAATTTCGAAATCTTGCTATTTCTAATTCTTTAGAAAGGGTTTGGTCATCAATATTTTCTAATATTTGACTATTGTTAACGAGCATTCTTCATCCGTGAAGATTTATTAAAAAGCTTTTCAAATTATAATCGTATTAATAGTCGGTATGTTTAATAAGAATTTATTAGAGAAAAGAAAATACTAAATTGAAATTAGTACTTTGTAACTATGGTTAAATTGCAATATCATACAATTTAACCATAGCATAGTACTTAATTTACATTAAAAAAGTTCGTCAATTTTTTCTGTTGGTCTGGCAAGTACGGCTTTATTTCCTTTTTCAATTATCGGGCGTTCAATTAAATTCGGATTTTTTACCATAAACTCAATTATTTCCGCTTGAGTATATTTTTTGTTTTTAAAATCCAGTTCTTTATACGCTTTTTCACGTTTACGTAATAAATCCTCCGCTTTCATATTCATTTTTTTCAAAAGTGTTTTTAGTTTATTTTTTGTAAACGGTGTTTCGTAATATTTTATAATATTAAACTCAACTCCTTTTTCTTGTAAATATTTTAATCCTTTTCTACTTGTGGAACATGTTGGTTTGTGATAAATATTAATTTTTTCCATATTTTCTCCTTAATTTATTTTTCAGATTTTAAATTCAAATTATTATCTTAAATTTAAATTAAAAAGAAATTAAAAATTACTATGAAATACAAATTAACATTTAAAACAGGCTTGCAAAGCGGAGCGGGAACAGATGCGGATGTTTTCATTTCTTTATACGGCTCAAAAGAAAAAGTTGAAAATATAAAACTTAATTTATCGGGTAAAAATATTTTTGAAAAAGGAAGTAAAGATATTTTTACCATTGATATTATTGAACTTGGTGATATTAGAAAAATTGAACTATCGCATAACAACAAATGGTTTGGCGCCGATTGGTTTTTGGATGACATTTTAATAAAAAATGTAACTTCTAATAAAACTTGGTATTTTCCTGCTTATAAGTGGATACGAAAAGATAATATTATTTCATTAAAGACGGTAACATCTGCAAATTATATTTTTGAAATTACAACCGGAACTTTGCCCGGTGCAGGAACAAACTCCAATATTTTTATTTCTTTAATCGGCTCAGATAGCTATACTGATTTTTTTGATATTAATTCTTTAATTAAAAAAAATGAATTTACAACAGCACATACCGAATCATTTGAAATTATAAAGGAAGATGTTGGAGAAATTAAAGAAATAAAAATTAAATGCGATACAAACGGATT
>JALSNL010000037.1 GCA_026987055.1 Melioribacteraceae bacterium
AAACAAATAATTATAGTAATAAATCATGGGAAAAGTTAGCTTAGAATTTATTAAGTAACATATAAAATATTTTTTCTATTATTACTTACCATACACAAATTTCATATATTTATTTTATAAATATTTAAAAATCCGAAGGTTTAATTATGCGCAAAATCATCTTTTTACTTACAATTTCTATTCTTTTTTCCAATATAAATCACGCTCAAAAAAAAGCATTTACAATTGCAGATTTATATAAAATCAAAAGCATTAGCATGCCTGTAATTTCCGAGAATAATTCACGAATGCTTTTTTCAATTACTAAATATGATTTACCAAAAAATAAATCGAATACGGATATTTACATTTCAAATCTAAACGGTAAAAAACTAAGGAAACTTACTAATAGCAAATCAGCAAATTACAATCCTATTTGGTGTAATAATAAAAATGGTTTTTATTTTGTTTCTTATAGAAGCGGCTCCGCACAAGTTTATTATTTATCTTTGAACGGTGGTGAAGCCGAACAAATTACAAATTTTTATCCGGGTGTCAGCTCTCCGAAACTTTCACCGAATGGGAAATATTTGATTTTTACCGCTAAGGTTTTTCCCGAATGTGGAGCTGATGAAAATTGTAACAAAAAAATCACCGAGGCAATGCAAAATGGTCCAATTCAAGCACATCTTGCAGATAGTTTATTCGTTCGTCACTGGACTGAATATAACGACGGTAAATATTCCCACATTTTTTTATATGATATCCAAAACAAAGTTTATAAAGATTTAACACCGGGCTATTACAATTCCCCAACTTTTGCTCCGGGTGGAAGTGATGATTATGAATTTTCTCCGGATTCAAAAAAAATAATTTTTTCATCTAAGCGAGTTAATAATCCCGAAGCATCCACTAACTCTGATATTTGGGAAGTTTCCATTGACGGAAGTAATTTAAAAAATTTAACAAAAGAAAATACTGCTTACGATGGCAATGCAAAATTTTCGCCCGATGGTAAATTTATAGCATATTTAACTCAAAAAATATCAGGATATGAATCTGACAAATGGCGTTTAGCAATACTTGATGTTACCGGTAAAAAATCAACAATACTTACCGAAAAAATTGATAATAATGTAGGTCAATTTGTTTGGGCTTCCAATTCTAAATCACTTTATTTTTCAATTGATGAAAAAGGTTACAATCCTATTCTTAAAGTTGATATTGATACAAAAAAAATCAATTATATTCTTAAAGGTAAAAGTCTGCACGGTTTTACAGTAACAAACGATGATAAAAATATTATTTACAAATTTTCGTTTGTTCATCAACCTGCGGAAATAGGGAAATATAATTTAATTACAAAAGAGGATAAACAAATAACCGCAATCAACAAAGCATTTACAGATACAGTTGATGTACGTAAAGCGGAAGAACTTTGGATTACCGGAAGTGAGGGGAAAAAAATTCAAGTATTTTTAGTAAAACCTCATAATTTTAATCCGGCAAAAAAATATCCTTTTATTATTAACGTTCACGGAGGACCTCAAATGCAGTGGCGTAATTCGTTCCGTGGCGATTGGCAAGTTTATCCGGGTGCCGGTTATGTTTTGGCTTTCCCAAATCCGCACGGCTCTACAGGCTTCGGCAAAGATTTTACCAGAGATATTTCTACAGGTTGGGACGGTAATGTTTATAAAGACGTAATGATGGTAATGGACAGTTTACAAAATCTTCCCTATGTTGATAAAAACAGAATGGGAGCAATGGGCTGGTCTTACGGCGGATATTTTATGAATCTTCTACAAGCCCGTGGAAATAGGTTCAAATGTTTAGCTTCGATGATGAGTATTTTTGATCTAAAAGAATTTTATTTGGGAACGGAAGAACTTTGGTTTCCTAATTTTGATTTGAACGGTCCACCTTGGAAAAATAAGGAATTATATAAAAAACAATCACCAAGTAATTTTATTAATAATTTTAAAACTCCAACTTTAATTATTACCGGAGAAAAAGATTATAGAATTCCTTACACACATAGTTTGGAATATTTTACTGCTTTACAATTAAAAGGTATTCCATCACGATTGATTATATTTAAGAATGACGGACATTGGCCAAGCTATTTCCATTCTATGCCTTTGTATTATAATGCTCATTTGGAATGGTTTCATAAATATCTCGGTGGTGCTCCGGCTCCTTGGAATTCAAAAGAAATGGTACGAAATTTAATTTTCAATTAAACTAAAATAATAACTTTAATAGTGAAAAAAGAAAAAACATATAAACCGGATTGGCAGCCTAAAAATGCAGGCAAAGAATTTGCAGTAAAGGTAGTGAAAGGTAAGTCTAAAGTTACAAGCAAAAAGAAAAACACTAAGACTGTTACAAAAAGAAAACAATTAACAGTTAATGATTTAGCCAAAGGAGTACTTGCTAACGATAGAAAAATTCTTGCAAAATGTATAACATTAATTGAAAGTAATTCTAAAACTCATTATCAAAAGGCAGAAAAAGTTCTTGAAAAATTATTGCCTTATGCAGGAAACTCTACAAGAGTTGGCATTACCGGTGTACCCGGAGCCGGTAAAAGCACATTGATTGAATCTCTAGGACTTTATTTAATAAAACAAGGACACAAAGTTGCCGTACTTACTGTGGATCCCAGTAGTTCGGTTTCCAAAGGAAGTATTTTGGGCGATAAAACCAGAATGGAAAAACTTTCGCGTGAAGCAAATTGTTTTATCCGGCCTTCCCCTTCAGGCGGAAATCTTGGTGGTGTTACCAGAAAAACCCGCGAAACAATTACAGCATGTGAAGCTGCCGGTTTTGATATTATTCTTATTGAAACCGTTGGTGTCGGTCAAAGTGAAATTACGGTTCGCTCAATGGTAGATTTCTTTTTACTTGTAATGATTGCCGGTGCGGGTGATGAATTACAAGGTATAAAAAAAGGAATTGTGGAAATAGCCGATGCATTGGTTTTTAACAAAGCGGATGGAAATAATATACAAAAAACAAATATTGCAAAAAATGAATTTGCAAATGCTCTTCATTATCTGCAATCCTATTCAGAAGGTTGGCAACCAAAAGTATTAACAGCTTCTGCATTAACAGGAAAAGGTGTTAAAGAAATTTGGGATGTTGTAGAAGAGTTTATTTCTGTTACAAAAAATTCCGGAGTGTTTGATGAACAAAGAAAAAATCAATCTTTACAATGGATGTATGACTTAATTGAAGAAAATCTTAAAAAGAGTTTTTACGAAAATGAAATAGTAAAAAAAGAATTAAATAAGATAGAAAAACAAATAAAAAGCGGCAAAATGTTACCAACATCTGCCGCTGAAATTTTACTTAATAAATATATTAAATGAAAATTATTTTGCTCCTATTAACTCAAAGGAAGGTATAAGGTCTTTCAACAATTTTTCTACATTTTCAAGTTCGTTCAAAGCATCTTCTCTAACATCTTCAAATTTATGTTTCACTTCCTCAAAAAGATTTTTATAATATTCAATTCCGTCAACTAAGTTATTTTGGAATTTTTTAATATAAGCAATTTGTTTATCGGAATAATCATTTCCCATGTCATCAATTTTAGTTTTTAAGTAATCAACATAAAGATTCAACTCTTTGATAAAAACATTTGGTCTGTTTTTATTTGTTATAACATTAATTTTTCCATATATATGATCGACCATTTCTTTTAAAGTCATTACTCTGGAAAAATAAGCAAGATTGGGCCCCGGACAAACCGAAGTGCCATCGTTATTATAATTATTTTCTATATGGTGAATATCTTTTGTTGAATTAGCCAAACCAATACATAAGCATTCTTTAGCAATTATTTTTTCTTCTTCTTTTTTCTTTTGCTCAAACGTTAAGTCTTTTTCTTCTAACTCTTTAAGCTTATAATATTGGTATTCTCTTGACGCAGTACAAATTTTCTTATCGGTAAATTCCGTATTAAAAACCAAAAACTTTTTAGGACAAGAACTACCCGGTCTTCCTTTTTCAGCTAAACCTAATTTAACTTTTTCTTGAGTACTTCCTCGTACGGCACTGAAAGGAACACCAAGAGGAGAAATACCACTTAAATACAAATCTTTCTCTTCGGCATTTTTTAATAATTCTAAAGTTGGTTCATCTAAATTTACTGCTTCCGGAACAAGTAAAAATGGTGTTGCCCACCCGACTGAATCAAGATTATAATAATCCAATAAAAACTCATGCTCTTCATTTGTTCCAACTCCACCTTGTGCAGTAATTAGTAGAGGCATTGCATGTTGCGGAACAGGTTTGTTTTTTTTCTTTAGCGCATTTACTAATATTTGATGAATTTCATTTATTAAAGCATCTTTATGATTTTTAAACTCTTCTAAAATCGGACCCATTAAAAATCCATCCGAAGCAAAAGCATGTCCGCCACAATTCAGTCCCGATTCAATTCTATATTCCGAAACCCAAATGCCTTTTTTGGCAAGAAATTTACCTTGAATTAAAGCGGATCTGTAATCACTTACTTTAAGAACTATTTTCTTTTTAATTTTGCCGTTTTCATCAGGATAAAAACCATCAAATTTTTCCAAATAACTGTATAGCCTCGGATTTAATCCTGCCGATAAAACCAAAGATGATTCCAAATTACTTTGTGCAAAACCGCGCAAAGCAGCATGTGCATCATTATATTCGGAAGGAAGCTTTTCATTATTTCTATAATTTTCTTTATCCAATTTTGTCATAATATTTACATCAATTGAACCAACAGATAAATGTTCATCTAACCATGCATGAACTTTTTTAACATATTCATTGTTCTCAACTAATTTATTAAATTCCTCTTTTAATTGAGCAGCATCCGGCAACATATCAAAATATTTATGAATTTCATCAACATTTTTATTGTATGATTCTTTTAACTCTTCAAATTTATTTTTTACAATTTCATCTATAAGATTAAGATATTCGGTAAACCTTTTTGCTCTAAAGTCTTCAATCTTATTAGTAATAGCTTTGAATGGAATATCTAATTTTTTTGAATAATATTCTCTCATATTTTCCGCTAGAATATCATCGACAATTGATATCACCGATGAAATACCATATTTAGCAACTTTTACAGGTGTATCAATAGTAAAACCGGTTCCCATAACCGGTATGTGAAAAGTGTGTTTATTTTCTTGCTTTTTCATGTTCCCCATTTACTTTCATTTCTTATTTGAACTAATATTTCATTAAATGTATAAAATAACCAAATAATTATTAATAAACCATCCCATTTACTGTATATGTTCTGTTTTTACTAAAATTATTTGTAAAATTTTTCATAATATGTATAAAACAACTTAAAATAGTATGTATCTGTAATCTATATCAGCAATTCATAGTCAAAAATTCAATATGTATTGGCGAGTCTTCCTCCTATCCGACTTTTTGTTACGCTATT
>JALSNL010000038.1 GCA_026987055.1 Melioribacteraceae bacterium
AGATACTTTGGGTTTAGCATATCAAACAAAGAAGAAAATCAAAATTATGTTGCTAAAATTAAAGTTCATCAAGATAAATTATTCGGTCCGATTATAGAACTAAAAGTAAATCAGCATCCGTCTGTTGTTCACATTACGCCGCTAACGGATAGTGACATTCTGGAAACTTTGGAAAAAGTTCATCAACAACAAAATAAAAATTTATCTGAAATTTTAGGAAGAGTTTCACAAATGATAGAAGAAATTCCTTGGTTATGGAAACTTGAAATTGAGACGAATTCAAAAGAAGATACTGCAATTTCAAAAAACATATTATTAAAAATTAAAACTACAGGAATTAAGCGACCCACATTTTAAAAATGCTTTGGAGTAAAAATGTTAATTAGAGAAATAATGCATAAAAACCCGATTACAATTCCGCCCGAAACACCTTTGTTTGAAGCATATAAAATTATGCAGAAAAAAAATATCAGACACTTACCGGTTTTGGAAAATGGGAAACTGATAGGAATTGTAACCGACAGAGATTTGCGTTTGGCAACAAGTCAACTTGCCGAAAAACCATTTAAGCCCGAAGACATAGTAAAAAAAATTATGAGTTCGCCCGTACAAACAACAGCACCTTCCGACCCAATTGAAATAGCAACCAAAATAATGCGGGAACTTAAAATAAGTAGTCTGCCGGTTTTGGAAAACGAAAAACTTGTAGGCATAATTACCGGAGCGGATCTGCTGGATGCAATGTTAAAACTAACCGGTGTTCATCGTCCTTCCGGACGTTTGGATGTTGAACTCTCAAACCGTTCCGGCGAGCTTGCACACCTTACCAACATAATTGCAAATCATAAAATTAACATTCACTCTATTTTAACCTATCCCGAAGAAGATAACAAAATAAGAGTTGTATTGAGAATAAACACAATGGAAATTAAAACACTGGCAAAAGAAATTTGCGGTTCCGGTTTTGTAGTAATTTGGCCTCCTCATATATCATGTGCAAAATAATCTATCACAATAAATATGGTTTGTATAATCTCGGGAACGAACATCCTTTCAGTCCGCAAAGAGCGGAAATGTTAATTGAACTGTTGCAGGAACTAAAAGTATTTAAAGAACCGCTACAACCTTCTGCTGTTAATCCGGAACAACTAAAACTCATTCATGATAAAGATTATGTTAATATTGTAGAAAATGTAAGTGCAGGAAATGAACAGGGACAAGCGGAAAAATATAACTTGGGAACCGCAGATAATCCTATTGTTAAAGGAATGGCGGAAGGTGCAAGGTATCAAGTAGGCGGAACACTCCATGGTGTACAATTGTTAATGGAAAACAAAGCAAACAAGGTTATTACATTCGGCGGAGGATTTCATCATGCACATAAAAATTCCGCTGCCGGTTTTTGTGTTTATAACGATTTGGCAGTTGCAATAAAAGAGATGACAAACCAAGGTATGCACGTTGCTTATTTGGATATTGATGTTCACCACGGAGACGGTGTACAAGAATTATTTTATGATGACGACAAGGTAATGACAATTTCCATACATGAATCCGGTGAATTTCTTTTCCCCGGTACAGGCTGGATTTACGAACTTGGCAGAGGAAGCGGACGCTCGTTAAAACTAAACATTCCGTTAGAACCTTTCTCCGAAGGCGATTCTTATCTGCTTGCAATTGATAAAGTTGTTAAACCCGCTTTGGCTTGGTTCAGACCGGATGCCTTAATTGTTCAAGCCGGTGCCGATGCTCATTTTTCCGATCCGCTTGCGGATATTTTACTTACCACTTACGATTATGAAAAATTATTTAAAGAAATAATTTCCATCGCTCAAAATTCTTGTAATAATAAAATGCTGTTTACTTTTGGCGGAGGTTATTCACCAACGGCAACACCAAGAGTTTGGGCTTTGTTATATTTTATTCTTAGTAATATTGAAATTCCGAAATACCTTCCTAAAAAATGGAAAAACAAATGGGAAAAAATATTGAACATGAAGTTCCCGGATACTTTGCACGATGCTCTTCCTGCTTATGATGAAATTCCGCGTAAGCAAGAAATTATTAACACTAACAAAGATACAATCAGAAGACTTATGGATTCCGTTTCTCAGCATTGGTTGTAATTTTTATGAATTAAAATATTTAATATATGAAAACACAAAAAGATAAATTTAAAATACCGCAAGAAGTTGCATATCTTAATACAGCATATATGTCGCCATTATTAAAAAGTGTTGAGCAAATTGGTATAAAGGCTGTGTCAAAAAAATGTTTTCCTTATAATATTAAGGTGAATGATTTTTTTGTACCCGTAGAAGAGTTGAAAACACTATTTGCAAAATTAATTCAAGCGAACACACCCAACTCAATAGCTGTTATTCCGTCAGCTTCTTATGGATTGGCAACTGTTTCAAATAATATAAGATTAAATCCTGATGATGAAGTTTTGGTAGTTGAAGATCAATTTCCAAGTAATATTTATACATGGAAAAGACTTATTGAACGATATAAAGCCAAGCTTAAAATAATTAAATCGCCGACAACAAATATAAATAGAGGAAAAATTTGGAATCAAAATATTTTGGATTCAATTACTAACAAAACAGCGGTAGTGGCTTTACCACAAGTACACTGGGCAGATGGTACTTTGTTCGATTTAAAGTCAGTTAGAGAAAAATCAAATCAACATAATGCTTTATTAATTGTTGATGGAACACAAACTGTTGGTGCTTATCCGTTTTCTATTAAAGAAATCCAGCCCGATGCTCTAATTTGTGCTTCGTATAAATGGTTATTAGGTCCTTATTCTATTGGTCTGGCTTTTTACGGAGAAAAATTTAATAATGGAATACCAATTGAAGAAAATTGGATTAATAGATTTAATAGCGAAAATTTTGCCGGCTTAGTCAATTATCAAGATATTTACAAAGAAGGAGCTAATCGTTATTCCGTTGGAGAAGTTAGTAATTTTATACTTGTGCCTATGGCTATTAAAGCACTTGAACAAATAATAGAATGGGATCCTCAAAATATCCAAAACTACTGTGCGGAAATTTCCCAAAAATCAATTTCCAAACTTAATGAGTTAAGCTGTTTTGTTGAACAAGAAAAATTTAGAGGAAATCATTTATTTGGAATTAAACTTAACAAACATATCAATAAAGAGATTTTAAAAAAAGAATTTGAAAAAAATAATGTTTATGTTTCTTTCCGTGGAACGTTTGTTAGAGTTTCTTCACATTTATTTAACAGTACAGAGGATTTTGACAAACTAATAGGTTGTTTTAAAAAAGCTGTTATATAACTATCCTTTATTCTCTTTCCTGAAACAATAAAATAACTATTATTAAAATATTTGAGTTTATGTAACAAAAATCCATTTGAATCGTCTTAGATAAAAAAAAGATTATAATGGAAAAACTAATAGTTAAAACTGAAAATTTAAATTTTTCATATTCAAGCTCTAAAAAAGATATAGAAAATTTAAACTTAAGAGTTCCCAAAGCAAGTATCTATGGATTTTTAGGACCCAACGGTGCAGGAAAAACAACAACAATAAGGCTGTTGTTGGGGTTATTAAGAAATCACTCAGGTAAAGTTCGGTTATTCGGAAAGTCATTTACTAACAATCGAATCAATATACTAAATAAAGTTGGCGCTTTAATAGAAAACCCATCTCTTTATGGACATCTAACTGCCATTGAGAATTTAATCATTGCCTCAAATTATAGACGAAACATTAGTAAAAATAGAATTACTGAAACATTGGATATTGTAAAACTTACACATTCAAAAAATAAAAAAGTAAAGGAATTTTCACTGGGAATGAAGCAACGTTTAGGACTAGCAATTGCTTTGTTAGGGAATCCTGAACTTTTAATTTTAGACGAACCGACTAACGGATTGGACCCAAAAGGGATAATTGAAATTAGGCAATTAATTAAAGAACTAAATTCCCAATATGGAACTACGGTTTTTATTTCCAGTCATTTACTAAGCGAAATAGAAAGAACATGCACTCATGTTGGAATTATAAAAAACGGGAAAATGCTTTTTCAAAATAAAGTGGAAGTATTAAAAAGAACTCAAAGTGAAAATTTGGAACTTGAAATTGAAACCAATAACAACAATCATTCGATGAGAATTGTAAAAAAACTAGCTTTATCTTCTACTATTATTGAGAATAATTTAATCAGTGTAATAATTAAACAAAAAGCTATGATACCAAAACTTATTGACGAACTTAGAAAAAACCAAATTGATATTTATCAAATAAAAATTAAAAATAATCTTGAAGAACTTTTCTTATCCTTAACAGAAAATAATAAAATATGAATGCAATAAATATATATTGGACTGGCACTAAAAACGAATTTTTAAAACTTAAAAGAACATTTGCTTTTTGGCTTACTATAATAAGTGCTTTTTTTATACCTGCAATTTATTTAATATATTATTTATTAAAGTATAAATCATTACTTCCATCCAATAATATAAATCCGTGGGATAAATTTTTAAATGATCAGATTATGGCTGTTTCTTCACTATTGATTCCACTATTTATAGTGCTTATTACTAGTTTGATAGCACAGTTAGAACATAAATCTATGGGAATTAAATTGTTGTTTACTTTACCAACACCCAAATGGAGTATTTATTATGGAAAACTGACGGTTGTTTTAAGTATGATAATATTTACTTATTTAATGTTCTTTGTTATGATGTTATTAACCGGTAGTATAGCAGGCATGATTCACAAGGAGTTGAAGCTACTAACATATTTCCCAAATCTTGGTGAACCGCTAAAGCTATTATTTAGATCATTTGTTTCAATATTAGGCATATTGGGAATTCAGTTTTGGCTAAGTTTTAAAGAAAAAAATTTTATTATACCTCTTGGTGTTGGTATGGTATTAGTCATTACCGGATTGATTATTTTTCAAGCACAAGAATCAATTTATTTTCCTTATGCTTATAGTAGATTAAGTTTGTTCTCTTTAAGCCAAAATATAGAAAACTTATTATGGTTCCCAAAAGTTTTAATTTACAGTGTCGGTTATTTTCTATTCTTTTCAATATTTGGGTTTATAAATATTAGTAGAATGGATATTAAATAAAGCCCTTCGATTATTTATTACAAGAAATAAACATAGATAAATAAGAATAAGAAAATTTCAAATCAAAAGTGATTTTCTTGTCTCAAGAATTTTATCAAAAATCTTATAGTATCATCAGATTTCTGATAAAAAACCCCATGGTATTTACATTCTACCTTTCCATTTATAGTTAAAATTAAACATTTTATTTAAGGTAAAGATAAGAATATCAGGCACAATCTTTGTTTAATAAATTACAAACTAATTTCTTTATGGATATGGAAAAGAAAGAATAATAAACATAATCGTATTTCT
>JALSNL010000039.1 GCA_026987055.1 Melioribacteraceae bacterium
GAAGAAGAAAAGCGGAAGACCATTATCAAAACGGTGTTGTGGGCGATAAAGGAGTTTATACAACAGTAGAAGACTTACTGAAATTTGATCAAGAGTTATACAAAGGAACTTTAGTTAATAAAGAAAGTTTGGAGCTTGCTTTCGAGCCGGCTTATAAAAGACTATACATAAACGATAATTACGGTTACGGTTGGAGAATTAATGCAGCAGACTCAACTAATAAAATTGTCTATCATACCGGATGGTGGAAAGGTTTTAGATCTTATTTTATTAGAGAACTTGGAAAGAAAAAAACCATTATTATTTTAAGTAATATTTCTAATCGATCAATTTTTGGTACAAAAGAATTGATTGAGCTGTTTTAAATTTGATAAATTACCTTTATTTGTTCGACCATAATTATATTTTAGCAATCAAACTTTAATTAGTTATTCCTATCTTTACTTTATGAAAAATTCACAAAAAGTGTTATTGCCCGGTTTAACAAGGCAACTAAAATTTCTATTAAATGAAGTGGAAATAGAAAATTTTAACATCCTTGTTGTTGGCTCCGGCAGTGTGCAAATTGCAAAGCTATTACAAAACAAAACCGGCAAAACTTTGGATATTATTGTAGAAGATTACGAATCCTTAATGAATTCTAATTTACTACTGAAAGAGAAGGGAAATATACAAGTTAAGTTAATGGATTTTGAACATACCGATTACAACAACGAAACCTTTGATTTGGTTTTTGCCCAAGCTTCCGTTTCTAATTTCAGACGTAATAAAATTGTTAAGGAAATTAAACGAATATTAAAACCCAAAAGCTATTTTACTGTTGGCGAAGTAACCAAATTGCAAAATGAATTACCAAATTTTGTTGCTGAAATTTTTAATTATTCTGAAATTAACCCTTTGCTTGAAACCGAAATAACAAAATATTACGAATCAAGGAACTTTGAAATAATTGCGCAGAAAGATTTGTCTTATACATTAAAAGAATATTATTCAACTAATATAAATAGACTTAAAACAACGGAGAAAAAATTATCCGAAGAAGAAAAAACATATTATAAAAAACTATTAAAAAAAATTAGTCATGAAAGTAACGCCTACTTAAAATTAGGTGCCGATAAATTTATTGGATTTAAAACCTTATTATTAAAGAAAAATTAAAATGAAAAAAAACGACATAGTAGAATTTAAAATAGAAAAATATGCTTTCGAAGGGAAAGGAATTGTTAGAATTAACCAATCCGAACTAAACCATATAAATGATGATACGGAAAAGAAGTATGTTATATTTGTACACAATTCTTATCCCGGAGATATTGTAAAAGCGAAAATATTAAAACTGAAAAAATCTTACGGAGAAGCAAAAACCGTTGAAGTTATTAAACCTTCGCCGGAAAGAACAAAAGCAAAGTGTAGACACTTTGGTGTTTGCGGTGGTTGTAAACAACAAGACTTAAATTATGAATCTCAAGTCAAATATAAACACGAACAAGTTAGAGACGCTTTTGAAAGGCTTGGCGGATTTACCGGTTTTAAAATGCTTCCCATCATCCGTTCCGGAAAAGTTTATCATTACAGAAACAAAATGGATTTTTCTTTTACTCCGCAACGTTGGTTAATGCCCGAAGAAATTAATGAAGCTGAAATTTTAGATAAACATTTTGCACTTGGTTTTCACGTTCCAAAAGTTTTTAGTAAAGTTATTAATATTGAAGAATGTTATTTGCAAACAGATAGAGCAACGGAAATACTTAACTTTACCAGAGAACATTTCAAATCCAAAAACACTTCTATTTATGATACCCGAAATAATGAAGGCTATTTACGTAATCTTGTTTTAAGAGAATCTTTCGGATTAAATCAATTTATGGTTAATCTTGTTACATTTACCGAAGATAAAAATTTAATGCAGGAATACACAGATGAACTTATTAAAAAATTTCCCTTTGTTACCACAGTGGTTAATAATGTAAACTTACGTAAAGCACAAGTAGCTTACGGAGATTTTGAAAATGTTCATTTTGGTGAAGGAAATATTTATGATACAATTGGAAGTTATAGATTTAGAATTAGTGCAAATTCGTTTTTCCAAACAAACACATTTCAGGCGGAAAAACTTTACCAAACCGCTGTGGATTTTGCCGGGTTTACAGGTAACGAAGTTGTTTACGATTTATATTCCGGAGCAAGTACAATTTCCATTTTTATCTCTAAATTTGTTAAAGAAGTTTACGGTTTTGAATCCGTAAGAAGTGCAATTAAAGACGGAAAAAATAATTGTAAAATTAATAATGTAGGTAATGTAAAATCTTTTGAAGCTGATTTAAACAAATCGTTTTTGCCTAATATAAAAGAATATAAAACACCAAAACCAAACGTAATAATTGCCGATCCGCCAAGAGCGGGAATGAACCCTAAAACAGTGAAAGATATTTTAGAACTTGGACCTGAAAAAATTGTTTATGTAAGCTGCAACCCAACAACACAAGCGCGAGATGTAAAACTACTTTGCGAAGAAAAATATAAATTGGTAAAAATTCAACCTGTTGATATGTTTCCGCAGACTTATCACATCGAAAATATTGCGTTGCTGGTTAAGAAGTAATATAAAATTAAGATTTTGTTTTTCTCCTAATTATTACTAAATTTACAATAATTAGGAATTTTTCATTTTTACTTTATCAGTTTAAATTCGACAAATATTTGGAGATTTTTATAAATGCAAAAGTTGGAAAAAGCCCCTAAGTGGTCTAGTAAAAAAAACATTACATCAACAGTTAAATTGTTGAACAATGAAGATATGCTTCCGTTAACAAAAAAGATAAATGAAGAATATCTATATTGGGATAAAGTTAAATATCAAAATATTCCTAATTATTTAACGCATAAAGAATTATGGGCAGTAATAAAATTAAAAAGATATTCCCTAGCGAAAGTATTGAAGTTTGGCAATTATACGTTTCAATTTAATATTACCGATCTAATGCAGCAACAATTACATCAATTTGATATGAGTTTAGGTGGAAGTTTGGAAAGTAAAAGTTTAATTCCTGATAATGAAAAACAACGATACATGGTAAGTTCAATAATGGAAGAAGCCATTGCTTCCAGTCAATTGGAAGGAGCTATTACAACACGTAAAAAAGCTAAAGAAATGTTAAGGAAAAATAAAAAACCAAGTAATAAATCCGAACAAATGATTCTTAATAATTATAATACAATTAAACATATTGTTAATAATAAAAATCAAAAACTTACTAAAACTGCTTTGTTGAATATTCATAAATTAGTTACTAAAAATACTTTGGATAAAAATAAAGACGAAGGAGTTTTTAGAAAAAATAATGAAACAAGAGTGGTTGATCCTTATGACGGACAAGTTCATCATATTCCACCGCACTATAAAGAATTAAATAAATTAATTTCCGCTCTTTGTTTTTTTTTTAATGATGAGAAGGATGATTTTTTTATTCATCCAATAATAAAGGCAAGCATTATTCATTTTATGATCGGATACATTCATCCTTTTGTTGATGGAAACGGGAGAACCGCAAGAGCCTTGTTTTATTGGTATCTATTACGTAAAGGATATTGGTTAACCGAATTTCTTTCAATATCAAAGTTAATTATTAAAACAAGAATCCAATACGCAAAAGCATTTCAATATTCCGAAATTGACGATAATGATATAACATATTTTATTAAATATAATCTAAGGGCAATGGATTTAGCATTTGAGGATTTGAAAAAATACATCAGAAGAAAATTAAAGGAAAAGAAGAAGATAATTGAGTTTCAGAGAATAAAAGATGTAAACGAAAGACAAGCAATTATTCTAAAATGGTTATACGAAGAACCTAATCTTATGTTTACTGTTAAAGAAATAGAAACAAGATTTAGTATTTCCAACCAAACAGCGAGGACGGATTTAACAAATCTGGTTAAAAAAGGATTTATGGAGCTAATATTTCTCAATAAGAAAAAACAAGCTTTTGGGAAAAGTAAAAAATTTGATAAACTTATTTCCAAGTTAAAAATAAATAACCATGAATGGATAAAATAGAGCTATCTAATACTATTCATATTACAAAGATCACTATATTTTTTAAATAAATAACATAAAATTAAGATTTTGTTTTTCTCTAAATTATTCCTAATTATTCCTAATTTTACAATAATTAGGAATAACATTAATTAAATTATCAGGCTAGCTATGAACTTATTTTCATTTATCCAACTTCAAACAAAATTAGCAGAAAAAACCACCGGTGATTGGACGATACTTATTTTAATCCAAATTGTTCTTATAGCTCTTTTTGTATTTATGGTTTCTGCAATATGCAAAAAAGTTAAACCTATTGATGGAGAACCTTCGCCAAAAAAAACTTGCCTTATAATTAGTATTATGACTTTTATAGCTTATGTTGTTATGGCGTTAATTATTTGGGAAGTTGCCGAAGCTCAACTATTGGGTCCTGCGATAAACGGTAGTATGATTTGAAAAAATATTTTACACATTTTGTTCTAGTTCAACTAATTTTTGTTTTATCCGCTTGTGGAGTTACAATAAAAGAAAAAAGTAATTGTGTTCCTAAAGTAAAATTTGTTTCTACGCAAAGTGTTAAACTACATTTAATAAAGCTACTTGACCCAAATTTTAGCTATAGTGATTTAAAGCTTAAAGATGACGAAAGTTTTTTATGTATTTCCACACCTAATATTATTAGCTGCGATGATAGTTTTGGAAAATTAAAAGTTACAAAACTTCCGGTAGGTACGGAGTTACAACTTACCGGCGATGCAAAAAAAATAGAACCTTATGGTTTATCAACAGCTTTTAAAAACGATATGATTTATCTTAAAGGAACAATAAAAAATAAAACTATTTGGTTTCCTTTTTTTGAATTGCATTTGTTCGCGGAATATTTAAATGAATCAAAGTTAAATACTGAAAGTTGTAAAACATTGGGAATTACAGATTCTACAATGGTAGATAATATAAATTGCTTTAATTGAGCAGCTTATTTTTTTAATGCAATGGAAATTATTTTTATAACACCAATTGATTTCGATTTGGATGAGTCTGCACAATAATATTCTTTATCATAATGCAAATCAATATATTGTACAATAACATTTGTTCTCGGTGATTTTTTAAAATATGGAGATATAACACTTTCGCTTTCCGGTTTGTATTTTACACTGTCCAATTCAACAAAAAAGCCGCAACCGTCAATATTAGATTCGCCGGTCCAAATAATAGCGGCATTATCATCATAAATAACATCACTTGGTTCTTGACAGCTTAATAAAATGAACAAATTAGAAAGTAAAAATAATAATATAAAATTCTTCATAGCCAATAAATTTTTATTCTTAAATTAATGAACGCCAATCCG
>JALSNL010000040.1 GCA_026987055.1 Melioribacteraceae bacterium
TGGTTAGTTAGTTAAATATAGCTACTAAGCAGCGGTCGGAATTTTCAATGTAAAGGTTGTTCCTATATCTTTTTTACTTTTTACAAAGATATTTATATTATTTATTTCACAATATTGTTTAACCAAAGCTAAACCTAATCCGTTTCCTTCAAACTTTCTTGTGTAGCCAACATCCTCTTGAGAAAATTTATCGAATAAATAGGGAATGTATTTTTCGCTTATACCAATTCCGGTATCTTGAATATCAACATAAATATAGTTGCTTTCTTCTCTTAAAATAACCGTTATTTTACCGGTTTTTGTATATTTAATAGCATTATCAATCAGATTAATTATTGTTTGATAAACAGTATAGGGATCTACAAAAATATAATCTTTTGCTTCAATTCTATTTTCTATAAGCAATTTTAAATTTTTGTTTTCTGCAGTTTGTCTTAATTCATTTGTTGAAGGAATAATAATTTTTTCTGCCAAAGAAATTGTTTCCATTTTGGGTTCATATGTGCCGGATTCAATGTCGGAAAGGTTTAATATTAAATCAATTGTTCTTAATAATCTTGTAGCTGCATTTTCAATGGAATTAAAGCTTCCTATATTTTCTTCACTAACTTTATTCTCAAATTCATTTTTTAGTAAATAAGTAAAATTCATAATTGTATTGATAGGAGTTCTTATTTCATGAGAAACTTGTGCTAAAAATTCTGATTTCAAATGAAGAGATTTTTCAGCTTTTTCTTTTGCCAATATTAGGGAATTCTCTGCTTTTTTTCTTTCACAGATGTTTCTAATACTTGCTAAAATAATATTTCTGTCGGAAATTTCTATTTTATCCAAACTAATTTCAGCATAAAATTCACTATCATCCAATCTTTTATGAACCCATTCAAAAAATTGATGTTCGCCTTGCAAAGCTATATTTACATGTTTTTGTATTATTTGTGCGGAAAGGGTTCCATCGGGTTGGTTCACCGGAGAAAAGAAAACCGGAGATTTACCAATTATATCATCCTTTGAGCATCCAAAAAGAGATAATGCTTTAATATTGCAATCTATAAATTTATTATCCTCCAATAAGAAAATTGCATCATTAGATTTATTAAACAAAGTTCGATAATAAGTTTCATTTTCTCTCAATTTAATTTCTTTTAAATCAAGCTCTTTTAAAGAATTTTCCAATTCTCTATTTTTGTCATGTAATAGTTTTTGAGTTGATTCTCTAATGTATTCTACGAAATAAGTAATTATAGAAGTTCCTAAAAAAGCTCCTATAAATCTAGCTTTATAACCAATAGAATAAACATTAGGGAAAGGACCAATGACTAATATTACCAACATGATAGCAAAATAAGTGAGAACAGCTTTTACGCCTTTTTTACTGCCTAATAGATAAAAAGCACTTACCGGAAAAGTAAAAGACCATAATGGTCCCGAATATTCGTAGCCGCCAAAAGCAAATAGATATAAATAAAAGGTCCCGATTAAATGTAAAATGAAAGTAGTTAAAAAAACATGGTTTTGTGTTTTGAAATAATATATTCTAGCTAAAAGAATAAGTATGGCAATGGTTAAATCAAATATGCCAAGCCAAAAATATTTTTGTAATAGAGCTAGTACACCTAAAGGTATCAGAAATATTATTACTGAAATAAAAAGATAATTTAATAAAATTATCTTTCTAGATAGTTCTAAATTTACTACCTTTTTGTAGCTATCATCCCAAAAATAGGATAAGTATTTTTCTAAATATTTTGTGATTTTATTTCCCTGAAAAAATATAAAAATCCAATGTTATTATCGTAACGGGAAAAATTTATTTAAATTATAAATATATTTTGTTTAATTACATAAAAATTGGGTAAAGTTTATAGTTTGTTTGTCGTTATTAAGACAGTTATATTATCATACTTTGTATAAGTTATTGCTCTATTTAAAAAATCTAACTAACTAATTAAGTAACCGATTTAAGTAAAAATTATGGGTATTATAAAAAGTTATTTTAGTTGGCTTCAAAAAGATGTTCCAACCGGTGAAGTGGAACGTTATCCTGCAATTGACAAAAACGGGGAAACTTCCGTAAAAGGTATTTTTATTGCCGGAGATTTAACCGGAATTCCTTTGCTTAAACTTGCTGCGGAAAGCGGTAAAAAAGTTGTGCAGCATATTGCTTCAAGTTCAGATGTAATTGGGAATAAAGGAAAAAATTCTAAAGAGGAAATTCTTGATATAATTATTGTGGGTGCCGGTCCTGCCGGAATATCTGCCGGTTTGGAAGCTCAAAAACTTAATCTCAATTTTGAAATTTTGGAAGCATCCAATACTTATAATACAATTGTAAACTTTCCAAAAGGTAAACACATTTTTGCCGAACCTTTGGAATATAAACAAGATGCGGATTTAATAATTAACGAAGGAACAAAAGAATCACTTTTGGAAGAGCTTTATTCGCAAATAAAAGATAAAAACCTTCCTATTAAAGAAGGAGTGATGGTAAAAATAATTAATAAAGTCGGTAATTATTTTGAATTGGATACAGCAGAGGGAATTAAAAAGGCAAGGTTTGTTGTTTTGGCAATTGGTAAATCCGGAAATGCAAGAAGATTAAATGTTCCCGGAGAAAATCTTCCCAAAGTGTTTAACAGATTATTTGATCCTGCCGATACAAAAGGAGAAGATGTTCTTATTGTAGGCGGCGGAGATACAGCAATAGAAACTGCAATAGCTGTTTCACAGTATGCAAATTCGGTTACAATTTCTTATAGAAAGGCATCTTTTTCTCGTCCGAAAGAAGGAAATCTTAATAGCTTAAACAAGCTGGTTGCCGAAGGAAAAATATCTTTAAAGATGGAAACAAAAGTAAAAGAAATAACAAAGCATACTGTTATTCTTACAGACAAAAACAATGAAGAAATCCATCTCGATAATTCCATGGTTTTTACAATGATTGGAAGGGAACTTCCGTTAGAGTTTTTTAGAAAGTCCAAAATAAAAATGGAAGGTGAACTATCAACAATTTCCAAACTACAATTTGCCTTGTTATTGCTTTTTGGCGGAGTTCTTTATTTTGGTAAAAGCAGTGCCGATTTATACGAATACTTATTTGGTAAAAGCAATTCGTTTTCCGATATGTTTGCAAATATTTTCACTTTGTCATTTTTAGCAAAATTCTTTTCCGTTCCGGTAACAATTATAGAACATCTTTTTTCCGATTCAATAAAAATTTGGAGTGTAACCAAGTATTTTAATGCTTTAATAGCTTACTTTTCGTTTGTAGCTTTTGTTGTTTTAGGTATTTATTTGTTATATAAATTTATAAAAGATTATAGAACACAATTAAAGTTTAATTGGCAAAGTTTTAAGTACTTTTATTTTATTTTTGTAGGTCTGTTTTTTGCAGTTGTATTTTTTGGCGAAAGATATTTTGGAATTAAAGTATTGGATAAATCGCAATCCTTTTGGTACACGGGATTTTACTCGTTAACAATTTTGGTTTTCGGTTTAAGAAGAATGAAGGTAAATCCAACACGTTATATTAAATATCAAACGTGGAGTTTAATTTTAATACAAGCTATTCCTCTTTTTATTTTACCTGAATTTATTTTGCCTTATTTAGGTAATAACGGAATGCTTGGTTCGGCAAACGGATTTCTCTTAACACAAGTTTTCCCGCACGGAAGTTATTGGCGTTCTTACGGTTTTATTCTTGCATGGCCTTTGTTTTTAAGCAACTTGTATAATTCAAGCGTAACTTCATTTTGGTTAATATTTAGTTTTGTACAGACATTTGTTTTAATTCCTTACATAGTTTACAGATGGGGCAAAGGTGCTTATTGCGGATGGATTTGTTCTTGCGGAGCACTTGCGGAAACCTTAGGCGATGACTACAGAACTTTGGCACCACACGGAGCAAAACCAAAAAAGTGGGAAAACATTGGTCAATGGATTTTACTTGCCGCTTTTTTACTAACGGCATTTAAACTTTTAAGTGTATTATACAATTTTGAAATTCCTATTATCAATGAAAAGCTATCTTACACAACGGATTTTATTCATAACTTTTATTATGTTGCAATTGATGTAATATTTGCCGGCGTTCTTGGTGTTGGTGTTTATTTCTTTTTAAGCGGAAGAGTTTGGTGCCGTTTCGGTTGTCCATTAGCTGCTTGGATGCATATCGTAAATCGTTTTTCGCGATACAGAATATTTGCCGACAAG
The DNA here is from genome assembly GCA_026987055.1 of Melioribacteraceae bacterium. Classification (GTDB taxonomy): domain Bacteria; phylum Bacteroidota; class Ignavibacteria; order Ignavibacteriales; family Melioribacteraceae; genus JALSNL01. Next base: position 4,213 of record JALSNL010000040.1, read on the forward strand.
AAAAAATGTATTTCATGCAACATTTGTACAAAGGTTTGTCACATGGGTATTGATGTTATGAATTATGCAAACAAAGGAATACCAATGAATGATGTTGAATGTGTAAGATGCTCGGCTTGTGTTGTTAATTGTCCAACGCAAGTTCTTTCCTTCGGAAGTTTGCCTAAATCCGATACCGAAAACAAAATTTATAAAGAGAAAAACATCAAGGAATTTATTCCGGATAATTGGAGCAAAGGTTTATAACAAACAAATAAAAATATATTTTTATAAAAATAAAATAATTATAAAATTAAGGAGAATAGATGAGTAGTAACAATACTGACAATATTCACGTGGAAGTTCAAGAATATTACGGCAAAACATTAAGCAAATCAAGTGATTTAAAAACCAACGCATGTTGTTGTTCCACCTCGTTTCCCGATTGGCAAAAAAAAATAATTTCGCAAATTGAGGATGAAGTAATAGAAAAATTCTACGGATGCGGATCACCAATACCTTTGGAACTAGAAGGGAAAACCGTTTTGGATTTGGGCTGCGGCTCCGGTCGCGATGTTTATATAGCTTCCAAACTTGTTGGTGAAAACGGATTTGTTATTGGCGTTGATATGACTGACGAACAATTGGAAGTGGCAAATAAATATGTTAATAAACAAGCAGAAATCTTCGGATTTAAAAAACCGAATGTTGAATTTAAAAAAGGTTTTATTGAAGATTTGAAATCTTGCGGTATAGAAGATAATTCAATTGATGTAATAATTTCCAATTGCGTTATTAATTTAGCCGATGATAAAGAAGCGGTATTCAAAGAAATATTCCGCGTATTAAAACCGGGTGGCGAATTATATTTTTCCGATGTGTTTACAGATAGAAGAATTCCCGCTAATCTAAAAAACGATCCCGTGCTTTACGGTGAGTGTTTATCCAATGCAATGTATGTGGAAGATTTTAGAAGGATGTTACGTAAAATAGGCATATTGGATTATAGAATTGTTGAGGAAAGCACCATTACAATTGACAGCAAAGAAGTGGAAGATAAAATCGGTTTTATAAATTTCGTTTCTTTAACAGTCAGAGCTTTTAATATAAATACGTTGGAAGATATTTGCGAAGATTACGGACAAATTGCAACATATAAAGGAACCG
>JALSNL010000041.1 GCA_026987055.1 Melioribacteraceae bacterium
TAACCTTTCTCGGATCGGCAGATAAAATTCCGTTTACGTCCGTCCATATTTCAATTTCTTTTGCTTTTAGTGCCGCACCAATAATTGATGCGGTTAAATCGGAACCACCGCGCCCGAGTGTTGTTATTTCGTCCGATTTATTAGAGGCAATAAAGCCGGTTATAATTTGTAAGTTTTTATGTTCTTTGAAATAATTTTTTATATTCTTGTTTGTTAATTTATAATCAACACTTGCATTTCCGAAATTACTGTTTGTTTTAATTATTCCGGTTGCATCTAAAAATTCACAATCAATATTTTTGCTTTTTAATGCTTCCGAAATAATATAAGCGGAAAGACGTTCACCGTAACTTACAATGCTATCAACTATTCTAGGTGTTAATTCTTTTAATAAATATACTCCTTTTAAAATATCTTTTAGTTCTTCAAATGTATTGGCAATAATGTTTTGAACAGATTTCGTTTTACTATTAGAAACAAGAGTTTCAAAAATTTCAAAATGTTTTAAGCGTAACGATTGATAAATTCCCAAATAAGAATCGTCTCTTTGAAAAGCTTTTTCCGCAAGCTCTATAAGTTGATTAGTAACGCCACTAAATGCAGAAAAGACAACAGCAATTTCTTCGTTATTGTTTTTATAGTTTTGTATAATATCAATTACTTGATTTATTCTTTCGGCATTGCCAACGGAAGTTCCGCCAAATTTTAATATTTTCATCAGTTTATATTTTTAAGTTTTTATATAATGTATGAATATTCTACGTATATAAAATTAACATTTACTATTGCGTTCTAAAAAATTGTTTAATAAAACTTTGATTATATAAATATTGAAAATGAACCACAACAAATTATTAAAATTTATTGATACAATACTCTGAAATGCCAAAGATTTTACAATAAAATGAATTTTAATACGAGGAGTAAGCTTTCTACTAATAGTAATATCCTATTGTAAAATAAAAGTAGGGTCTTGTTGAACTAATAATATTTTTAGGAAGCGTTTTCTTAAATATAAAACTTTTACCAACGGAAAATTCTGCTGGTCCAATTGGCGTATCAAATGAAATTGTTAAACCGATTCCATGCTTAAGTTTTTTAAATTTAATTTGTTCTTGGTTTTCCCAGGAAGAACCAATATTATATCTTAATTTTAAGTATGTATCAAAATAAATTTTGAATGGTAACCTATATCTGTATTCTGCCGAAGCAATAAAAATCTGTCTGCCTCTGTATTCATAATCTCTAAAACCCAAAAAATTTTTTTGTCCGCCAAAAGAAAAGTGTTCGGAAAGCGGTAGTGTATTATCTGCAAATCCCAAAACTAAACTTGGTATAAAAACAATTTGGTTGGATAAAGAAAAATAACTTCTGTAGTTCAACCAATATTTAATAAAACTAACATCACCACCTAAAACTTTTTGTGCTGTTTCATAATAAGTATTTAGAAACGAACCCTTTGTTGGAAACGGATATTTATTTTGTGTATCTATTTGTAATTTGATTTTTATGCTACTTATTTTTTTCTTGTAGGTCAATTCGCTTGGAAAGGTTAGCAGGCTATTTATTCTGTCTATTTGATATTTACCAACGGCTGTTAAAGTGCCAACCTTTTTAAGGTGTGTTCCTAAACCCAATGATAAACCGTAAAAATATTGACGATATTCACCGCTTTTAGTTCTGGAAAGAACTCTTTCGTTTTTTACAACATCATCTTTGTAAGTATTAATGTCGTTAAATTTATAATAGCCTTGTATTTTATAAGTAAGATATGTATTGAAAATTCTATTTGCCCTATGTTCAAGTATAAAAGCAAAATTTCTAATTCCTCCGGAAATACTTGCTCCTAATTCCGTAGCTGTGCCCAAAATATTTTCGTTTCGTAAATCTACAGCTATTTGGGAATAATATTCGTTATCCATACGTAAGCCTATTCTTAAAACAACAGGTAATTTTTCTTCCAATTTAATTTTCATTGTTTGTAAAGAATTTTTCTTCTTAAAACTTAAATCAATATCATTAAATAAATCGGTGGAAGATAAATTATTTAGTCCTTGCTTAAGATTATTATACTTTACCAGATCTCCTTTGTTAGTTGAAAACTCTCTTGTAATTACTCCAACATCCGTATTTTTATTTCCTTCTATAAGTAATTCCCCAACAACACCTTCGGAAATTTCTATAATTAGTTTCCCTGTATATTTATCAAAAACAATATCATTAATCGTAGCCAAGGGGAAGCCTTGTTTTCTATATATTTTTAATACTTTCAGAAGTACATTTAATATTTTTTTTGTGTTATAGGGTTGATTTAAAAGCCGATTAAGTAAACTATCTAATTGTTTTTTATTAACCGAAGACACACCAACAGTTTCAATGGAACTAACTGACTTATTTTTAATATATGTTACTTTTAGTAATTCGGTATTTTTATCTATTGAGATTGTTGCCGAGATATTATTATAATTACCGGAATTAAAATAAGAGTATAAATAATATTTTATTTGAGCATTTGATAGTGAATCATAAAGCAAATATTTTTTATAAATTTCTTTTTCCATAAAATTAGGATTTTGAGGTATTGCCAAATTTTTATAAGTTCTATTTTCTTTAGATAAGTTTTTTATAAATTTTTTCTTTACCAGAGCATTTGTAAATCCTATTTTTCTTAATGTGTTTTTATATCCCTCCTCAATTAACTTATGTAAATTGGAGAAATCCGTATTTTTTCTTTTTCCGAGTTTTTGCTCAATTAGAATATCTGCATATTTTTTCCCTTCTTCTTTTAATTTTTGTGCCGGAATGCTTATAAGCTGATCTGCAATTTCCCAAGGAAAGTTAAGTTCCTTTTCGGTTCTAAGTTTGCTTGTAGCATCCGATGCAATTATAAAATCAGCATTATTTTCCTGTGCTGTTTTAATAGGTAAATTATCTACCAAACCGCCGTCAACCAAATATTGCGAGCCAAGCTTTATTGGTGGAAGCAAAAATGAAACGCTGGAGCTGCTTCTCATTGCTAAACTTAAAGAACCTTTATTTAATACAATTTTTTCACCTGTAACCAAATCTGTGCTTACAGCTCTAAAGTTATAAAGTAGGTTATCAAAAGAATTGAAATTATTTATAGGAGCATTTAATGTAAGAAGTGTTAAAAGATTAGAAATTTTATAGCCACTATTTATCGATTTAGGAAGAACAAGCTTAAATCCATCCAATCGAAATGTTAGTATAGCTTTATCTTCGGTAATTTTTTGATCGATAAAAAGATTCTTTCTGCTTAAGCTATTTGAAGAAAAAAGATTATTCCAATTAACCGAACACATTATCGAATCAATTTCTTTAACACTGTAACCAACAGAATATAATCCTCCGATGACACTACCCATGCTAGTTCCAACAATGTAATCAACCGGAATTTCCATCTCTTCTATGGCTTGTAATACTCCGATATGAGAAATAGCTCTTGCTCCGCCGCCGCTAAGTACTAACGCTACTGTTGGTTTTTCATAAGGAATTTTTTTTATTAAACCGAATGGCAGGTGTTTTTCTTTGAATTTTAAATTAAGCTGGATTGTTTCTTGGGCATTAGAAACACTTAAAAACATAACAAGGAAAAACAAAGGTAATAATTTTAATTTAGTCATCAATAATTCTTTTGACCATTATAAAAAAATGAAACTTACAATAAGTTTTACAAATAAACCATTGTAAGTTTCAAATAATAAAAGCAATTATATTTTCTATCTTTTTCCTTTTTTACCGGATTGTTGTTTTTGTGCTTTTTGTTGTTGCTCGGCGGCTTCCATCATTTTTTGCATAAATCCTTTTTTCTTTTTGGGATTTTTTACAGGAACCAGTTCATCGCCTTTTTGTTTATTTATATAGTATTGTTGACCAACCGAGAAAATATTAAACATTAAATAATACAGATTAAGCCCTGAGGACATTCCCATAAACATTAAAGGCATCAAAATAGGCATCATATAAGTCATTGCTTTCTGGTTGGGATCTTGTACGCTCATTTTTTGTTGTAAAAACATTGTTATTCCTAATAACGGAGCTAGTCCGGTAATTGCCGATCCGATAATTGGCAAACTAAAGGGAAGATGGAAAATAACATCGGGAGCTGATAAATTTGTTATCCACCAAATAAACGGTGCTTGTCTTAATTCAATGGCAATACTGAAGAATGTAAAAAGAGCAAAAAGAATTGGCATTTGCAAAAGCATTGGCAAACAACCTCCGGCAGGATTAACACCATAGGTTGAATAAAGCTTCATAGTTTCTTTTTGTATTTTCTGTTGGTCATCTTTATATTTTTCTTTTAACTCCTTTATTTTGGGCTGAAGCATCTGCATTTTTTTCATTGATTTATAGCTTTGTTTTGTTAGCGGATACAAAGCTATTTTCAATATTATAGTAAAAACTATAATTACAAAACCGTAATTAGGTATAAATAAATGGAGGAATTTAAATAAAGGTAACAATAAATATTCTGAAATTGGACGTGTAATAAATTTTAGTCCCAGAAAACTGCCGAATTCAAATATAGCTTGATAGTTATTTCCTTTGGCTTTCAATAAATCATAATCAATTGGTCCTATATAAAGATCATAACTATCTTTTTGATGTTTTTGGTTATTAAATGGGACTCTTAAAGTAGCAGTATAATATTCTCTATCGCCATATTGGTTTTTTATATGTGTGCCTTTAAAATCCGCGCCACCTTCGTTACTTGGGTTTTTAGGAGCAACAATCACTGTAAAATATTTATTTCTTACGCCAACCCAATCTATTTTCCCATTTAGGGTTTTAGTTTCTACTTCGCCAACTTTGTCGGCATCAATAAAAACTTTCTCACCACCCGTATAAGCAGCAGCATTTGAGTATCTAGCTTCTTGAACCGAATTACGTTCAACAAAATTTAAACCGTGCGTCCATTCAACATCATACCTATAGTTACTAACAATGTCATCCATGTTATCAAAAGAAATATCAACTGTTGCCGAATAATCATTAGCAAAAAATTTGAAGCTTTTTGTTATACTTTTATTTTCGGCTACTTTAAATACAAAGTTAATTTGTACAGAATCTTTTTGAGTAATCTTTATGCGACCTTTATTAATATTGCCTTCAAAAGTCAAATTTTTTGTATTTACAAGTTTTCCTTCTTTTGTTACAAAAACAATATTAAAATCTCCACCGTCTTTAGAATAATTTATGAGCTGAACATGAGTATCATAAAAATTAGAAGTATCTTTTACATCATTATGATACCATGTTTTATATTTTTTAAGAAAATATTTTTTTATCCTTCCGCCCTTGCTTGTTAATT
>JALSNL010000042.1 GCA_026987055.1 Melioribacteraceae bacterium
AATATCAGTTATGCTAAAATAAGAATTGTAAAAGCAAAGCTGTTCCCTAAAAACAATTAAAAATTTTATTAAATTATTTTAATTTGGAAAATTTACTTGATTTTGGTTTTGACGATTTTTCATCTTTGAGATGTGCTTTCAGCGTATCCAAATATTCTTTTGAAAACTTAAAAAATTCTTCCCATTGCTCTTTATCATATTCCAAAGATTTTATAGCTTCCGTATAATTATCTTTTGTTACGGAATATTTTTTAAATATTTCGTCAGTTTTAAGCGCAAGGGAATCTGTATTGTGGTACTGTTCTTCAATAATTAATTTATCAACATAAATTTTAGCCAGTTTTTCTTTATCTATTTTATTATTTGAAGAACAGTTTAGAAAAGAAACAGCAAGTAGAACAAAACTAAAAAATATTAAATATTTTGAATGTAACCTTTCCAAAACTCAATTTCTTTTGCTGGCGTCAAAAAGTATTTTCTTTTCACGTTCCGTTAAATTTTGATAACCGCTTCTGCTAATTTTATCAAGAATTTCATCAATTACTTGTTGGTCAACTTTTTCGGAATAATTAGTATCCGAATTAATTTCATAAAATTCCGCATCTTCAACTTCCCTTTTCCCAAAACCGAATCCACGGGATTTCTTTTTAAATGAAGGCTGACTATAAGAGGAAGAAGTTCCGCTTTTAAATATTTCAAATAATCTATCGAAGTTATAATTATGTTTTCTATCCATCATTATAAAGAAAAATGCGGTAATTGCTCCACCCAGATGAGCTAAATGAGCTACAAGTCCACCATTACTTACAGACATAAATTCAATAACCATCAAAAATACAATAAGGTATTTTGCTTTAACGGGTAACAGAAAATAAATGTAAATTAATCTATTTGGGAAATACATAGCAAAAGCAACCATAACACCAAAAACAGCTCCGGAAGCTCCAATTACAAACCCCGAAGAACTACCAAGCAGTATTTGTAATAAACCACCGCCAATACCGGAAAGTAAATAAAAAATTAGAAACTTACGTGAACCCATTATATTTTCTATTTCCATTCCAAACATCCAAAGCATAAGCATATTAAAAAAGATATGCATAAAATTAGCATGTAAAAACTGGTATGTAATTAATTGCCATGGATAAAATGAAAAGTAGGGATGATTAAAAGGCACTAACGCAAAATATTGATCTATTATTGCGCTAAATGGAACTCCATCAATTGCAATATTTTCCGCAATTACTGTAATAAAAAAAACTGCGGCATTAATTATTAATAACCCCTTAATTACCGGTGGAAAAAAACTAAATCCACCAAAACCACGTGGTCTGTATTCGTTATAAGACATTAAACTACTACCTTGCTATGATATAAATAAATTCTTAAAATGAATTTACCAAAATTATCGTAAAAAAACTTATTCTTCTTAAATTGTATAAACCTCTGCAATCAAAAATGAGAACAGAGGTTTTGTTAGTGTATAAAAAATTTTTGTAGGTTAGACCATATTCAACGGAAAATGTTCCTAATTTATTTATCGGTTAAAGCTGCGACACCGGGCAAGGTTTTCCCTTCCAAAAATTCCAAAGATGCACCGCCACCGGTAGAAACATGAGAAACTTTATCTGCTAATCCGGCTTTTTTAATTGCTGCGGCAGAATCTCCACCGCCGATAATTGTTATTGCACCGTTTTCAGTTGCTTCTACTAATGCTTCGGCAATTGCATTTGTTCCTTTTGCAAAATTTTCAAATTCAAAAACTCCCATTGGACCGTTCCACACAACCGTTTTACTTTTAACTATAACTTCTCTAAATAATTCAATAGACTTTGTTCCAATATCAAGTCCCATTTTATCTTCCGGTATTTCACTCGTTGGTACAACTTCCGATGGTGAATCGTTACTAAACTCGGCAGCTATTCTTACATCAACAGGTAATAAAAAATTGACACTGCTGCTTTTTACTTTTTTTAAAATTTCTCCGGCTAATTCAATTTTATCTTCTTCCAGTAATGATTTCCCAATTTCCATACCTTGTGCTTTATAAAAAGTATAAGCCATTCCGCCGCCAATAATCAAATTATCTACTTTGTTTATCAAGTTTTGTATTACATCTATTTTACCGGAAATTTTTGCACCGCCCAAAATAGCTGTAAAAGGTTTTTGAGGATTTGCAATAGCTTTGCCAAGATAATCCAATTCTTTCTTCATTAAATACCCGGCGGCACATTGGTCAAAATATTTTGTAACTCCTTCTGTAGAAGCATGGGCACGATGAGCTGTTCCGAAAGCATCATTTATATAAACATCACCAAGTTCCGCTAATTGTTTGGCAAACTCCGGGTCATTCTTTTTTTCCTCGGGATGAAATCTTAAGTTTTCCAAAAGAACAATATCCCCTTCTTTCATTGAATCAACTATTTCTTTTACTTCATCTCCAATGCAATCATTAGTAAACCTAACTTCTGTATTTAATAGTTCACTCAATCTTTTTGCAACAGGCTTAAGACTAAATTTAGGATTAGCTTCTCCTTTTGGTCTTCCAAGATGACTCATTAAAATGGCTGCCCCGCCTTCTTCCAAAACTTTTTTAATTGTGGGAAGTGCCGAGGTAATTCTTATATCATCCGTAATTTCAAGGTTTTCATTTAACGGGACGTTAAAATCAACTCTTATTAAAACCTTTTTCCCTTTAAGATTTAAATCTTCAATAAATAATTTATCCATTTTACTCTCCGTTAAAAAAAACGATTAAAAAATATCTTTAAAAAAAAAAGACGCAGAAATTAAAAAAATAACTGCGTCTTAAAAATAAACATATTCTTAGCTTAATTATTTTTTTAATTTCTTCATTAAATCAACAACTCTACAAGAATAGCCATATTCATTATCGTACCAACCAACAACCTTAACCATATTACCAATTACAGTTGTTGAAAGGGAATCAAAAATATTGGAATGAGTATTACCAATTATATCAACCGAAACAAGTGGTTCATCAGAATATTCCATAATACCTTTTAATTTACCTTTAGCTGCCTTTTTAAAAGCTGCATTAACTTCTTCGACCGTTGTAGATTTTTTAACAATAACAGTTAAATCTGTAATTGAACCATCCGGCACAGGCACACGCATTGCCATACCGTCAAGCTTTCCGTTTAATTCAGGTATAACTTTACCAACAGCTTTGGCAGCGCCGGTTGTTGTTGGAATAATTGAAACAGCTGCAGATCTTGCTCTTCTTAAATCTGAATGAGGTAAATCTAAAATTCTTTGGTCATTAGTATATGAATGAACAGTTGTCATTAAACCTTTTGTTACACCGAAAGTATCATTTAATACTTTTACCATTGGAGCCAAGCAGTTTGTAGTACAAGATGCATTTGAAATGATTTTATGTTTAGCTTTTAATGTTTTATCATTAACACCAAGTACAATTGTTGCATCAATTTCATCTTTGGCAGGAACAGTTAAGATTACTTTTTTAGCACCGGCATTAATATGTTTCATACAAGCATCTTTTGTTCTGAAAACACCCGTTGATTCGATAACAACGTCAGCACCTAATTCACCCCATTTTAAGTTTGAAGGGTCTCTTTCTGCAGTAATTTTAATTTTATCGCCGTTAACAATAAGGTTGTTACCTTGAACTTTAATTGTTCCGTTAAATTTTCCATGAACGGAATCATACTTTAACAAATGTGCTAATGTTTTAGCATCTGTTAAATCATTAATTCCTACAAAATCAAATCCGCCTAATTCCATTGCTCTTCTAAAAACCAGACGTCCAATTCTTCCAAAACCATTAATTCCAACTTTGATAGCCATTTATGCTCTCCATTTTTTAGTAAATAAATATTTATTTTATCGATGCCAAATATAATGTTTATGCAAAGTAAATTCAATTTAGTCGTGCGTAAATTTTATAAATATGAAAGAATGAAATTAAGAATTATCAGTCTATTTGTATAATTTTTGATTTATGAAAATTGTTTTAAGCTTATAGTTACATATTCCGGTTTTAAAAAGAATTTTTTTTTCTTTTTTTACAAGAAATATTGACTAAATAAGTAAACAATATTATATTTCTAATCTAAATTTTTTATTTATTGATATTTGCGGGAGTAGCTCAGTTGGTAGAGCATCACGTTGCCAACGTGATTGTCGCGAGTTCGAGTCTCGTCTCCCGCTCAAAAAAAAAATCCACTTTTTGTGGATTTTTTTATTAGTTCTTTGTTTATTTTATAGTTGGTCAAAAGTCTTTTAAGATTTTTACTTTGATTTTTTTATTTTTTTTACTAACTTTAAACGTTAGTAACGTATTGAGTAATTATGATAAAATCTTTTGGAGATAAAGAAACTGAAAAAATTTGGGATGGTATAAGAGTTAGAAATTTTCCAGCGAACATTCAAAATATTGCTCGAAGGAAATTGAGAATGTTAAATAATTCACAGAACATTAAAGATTTAAAAATTCCTCCATCTAATAGACTTGAAAAACTTAGTGGAAGATACAAAAGCTTTTACAGTATAAGAATCAACAAGCAATGGAGAATAATATTTAAATGGGCTGGCGGAAACGCACTTGAAACTAGAATAGTAGATTATCATTAAAACAATAGAATATGAAAGAATTAAAGAATATACATCCTGGTGAAATATTACTTGAAGAATTTTTAAAACCTCTTAAAATTTCAGTTTACAGACTTTCAAAAGATACTTTTCTTCCTCAGACAAGGATTAGTGAAATTGTTAAGGGACGTAGAAGAATAACTGCCGATACAGCTTTAAGATTATCTCGGTATTTTGGTAATTCTGCAAAATTTTGGCTTGGCTTACAAAGTGATTACGATATTGAAGAGGAAAAAATTAATAAAAAAACCGAGCTTGAAAATATTCAAACAATAAATACCAGTGCAGCATAATTTTATTTATATTAGAGTACTAAAAATATAGAAGTGTTAAAGTTCTGAAATGAACGGCAGTTCTTAAAAAAACGGCGGCGTGGCCAAGTGGCTTAAGGTCCCACTCTAAATCAGCGGGATAAACTTCGGTCTGCAACCCGCCTTTGTTTTCGGCGGGCGAATCCGATCGCCGCAGATGTTGATAATGTTTTGTATTTTGTATTTGTTCTTAAATTTTTTTTGGCGGCGTGGCCAAGTGGCTTAAGGCGAAGGTCTGCAAAACCTTTATTCATCGGTTCGAATCCGATCGCCGCCTCTACTGATTCTTTTCGTAATTTTTTCTACAT
>JALSNL010000043.1 GCA_026987055.1 Melioribacteraceae bacterium
ATCCCCCAGTTGGCTCGCTTATATTAAACAAAAAATTTAGCTCAAATTTATCTTTTATTATAAATTTAATTTTACCAAAGTAGATATTTTTCCATCTTATTATTTTTAATAAGTTGCTAAGAAACTCCAACCAATTCAAATTTTTATATAAATAGTTTATATGAATTTTAATATTACACCGGAATCAATAGAATCCATAACACAGATTAAATCAGATTTAATCAATTGTAAGGAAGAATATCTATTTTCATCCGTTAAATTTGTCAGACCTTTTGTTGTTGTTTATCTAGATCAATTGTTCAGAGATGAAAAGCTTGCAAAAAATATTCAATTCTTACCGAAAGATAGAAAAATCCACAAATATCTTCATCAAATTGGATGTGAATTTTTGTATGGTAATTGTCCAAAATACTCTGCATACAATGAAGATATGATGATTAAATTAAAGTATTTTAATGGTTCGGAAGAAGAAATAGAAAAACAAACTTTACTGTGGATTAAACAAGATATTTATAGTATTCTTCCTTTACATAAAAATGAACAAAAGAAAAAAATAGTTAGTAATCTCTGGGAAATTATTCAGAATAGTATAACACATTCGGAAAGTTCCAAAGGAATAAGTATTTGTGGTCAATTTTATCCCTCAAAAAAATATTTTGAATTAGCTTTCTACGATTTTGGGATTGGGATACCTAATAAAATAAAGAATTCTAAACTTGGATTAAAAAAATCCGAGTATATTAAATGGTCAATGGGCAAAGGACATTCAACACAAAATAAAGCAAATGCAGGAATGGGCTTGTTTTTTTTACGTAATTTCATTAAAATGAATAGTGGTTATTTTCAGGTCATTTCTAATCATGAATTTTTTGGACATATTTATTCGAGTGATGAAGAAACAAAAATACTTAGAAGCTACTTTGATGGAACACTTATTAACTTACGAATAAATTATTAGAAAGAGATATAAAATGAATACAATAAAAGTTGTTGAATTTCTCAATAATAGCAATCTGTTATCCTCAACAAAAGCTAATTTACTCTACAAACAGATGCTTAAATATTTAAATAATTCAGAATCGCTTATCTTAGATTTTTCCGATTATACATCTATTTCCAGTTCTTTCTTAAATTCTACTATTGGACAATTAATTATAGAGAAGCAACTGGATAGTAAAGAAAAATTATTTAAGATTGTGAAAATTATTGGACTTTCGGAAGATGATATGGATAATTTAATTCTTACGGTACAAAATGCCATATTTAAAAATAATTTATTATCCCAAGGTCAAAATATTGAAGATATTTATTCAAACTATATTACTTACTAATGCCAATTGTTATAACTGCACAAGAACTTATTGAACACAATAATACTAAGTTTTCTATAGAAGGGTTCTTTATTGATACTAATATTGTTATTTTGGCTAAAGATCCTTTTAGTGAATCTATTTTTCCAAAAAATATAAATAGATTTGAATCAGTCCAAATTGCAATTGAATTATTAAAGTCGAGAGGCTTTATACCATATTCAACACTACCTGTAATTTTAGAATATTTTAAACATATTCAATTCAATACATATACGCTGTATTTACAAAAAGAAAAGTATAATGCAAAAGATTTTAAGAATAAAAAGCATAATGATTTGATGTTCAAAGAAATTTGGGAAAATCGAATGAAACAATTTAAAAGAACTTTTAAAAAGACTTTTCCGCTGTTTGAAGCAAATGAAAGTTATCAAAATTTATTAGATGAATTTAATTTTGTGGACCTTGATTTTGGGGATCATCTTTTGATAAATATTGTATCTAAAGTTAAGCAAAGTTTGAAGATTATCTTTTCAAATGATATAGATTTTTATTCACTTTCCGATGATTACTTTTTGATTACAACAAATAAAAATATTTTGAATAAAGCAAAGGCAGAAAGAAAACTATTTTCGCAAAAATTTTAAGTTACTATAAAATATTTATTTGTCAGATAATTCATTTTATATTCGGTTGAGCATAATTATTTTGCATCACTAAAATAATCTTACTCACTTTCTGTATTATAATATACTTTGTAAAATTTCATTCCTCGTACTTCATCAAACCCTTTTTCAATAAATTGTTGATTATATTCGGGATCGTTACTATCTAATTTTATTTGAATATTCGTATCAAGTTTTATTAAACTTTTTATAGAGCGTTTTTTTGATTTGACAGAATTCTGTGAAATTTGGAATGAATCTTTTACTTCCGTTTCGTTCTCTTTTTCAAATTGTTCTTTATAATTAAAAAATTCTTTTTTCATCCCCGGTTCGTTAAAAACTTCACTTGCAAATTCGTTTATGTCAAGTTCTTCTTTGTTGGATAAGTAATTTATGGATTTGTTCAAAAATGCAATTTGCTCGTCTTTACCTTTTTCGTTTACAATTATATCTTCCGAAAAAGATTTTACAAAATCTACATATTGCGAAGTGTGGTAATAAAAATCTTTAACGAACTTTAACTTCAGAAATTTATTTTTCCAATATTCGGTATCGTAATTATTGTTATCAACACTTAAAACCCGGTAACCGTCATTTTGTTCAATATCAATAATTAAACAACCTTTATCAAGCTTTTTAGAACTAACACCTTCATTTATGTTAACGCCAAGCAAATTATTTTTATCGGAAAATTTAAAAAATTTCTGTTTACGTTCAATTTTAAAAATTCCTACGGCATCGGTTATTTTGTCGTCAAAAATAATGTCTTTGAAATATGCAATTAACACTTCTCCGGTTTTTATATGCGGATGTTCCGATTGTTCATAAAGATGTGTAAGAATGCTTTCCGAAATTTCTTGAAAACTATTTACATTACTAAATAATTTTTTAGAGTAGCTGTATATGTCATTTAATTCCAAATTGGAATGATGCGTTAATTTGTTAACTTCAATTTGTTTTGAAAACGGACTGAAAAAATAATTTATAAGATGCGAAGAAAGTTCTTCGGTTACATTATAAAGTCCTTTTGAAATTAAATTCTCTATTTTCTTTTGTTTATTGCCAACTTTGTGAATTATTAATTTATCAATTGTTATTGCCGAGTAATCTACCATAAAAATTGTTTTCCGATTAATTAAAAAATTTAGATGAGCAAAATAGCTAAAATGGTTTAGAACAAAAAATAAAACTTTATACGTTTATGTTTTAAATTATTTTACACGGTGTGTGAACGCCGGCATACTTCCCTTAAGCAAAGGGAAGGAATTAAAACTTCCCTCCCTTTTTGCAAAGGGAAGTTTAGGGTGGTTTTAGAAACACTATCGGCTTATTACTGCGGGTTTATAAAATTCAGCGGTTAACTTGAGTAACATTATATGCATTTAAAATTAAATTTTGTTATTGCGTTGTTCTACAAATGGAAATAAGTTGCACTATTTGTTAACATATTTTTTAATTTTATTTACAACCAAGCAAGCGGAATAAGCAGCGGAAAAACCGTTATCAATATTAGATACGGTTACGCCGGAAGCACAAGAGTTCAACATTCCAAGTAATGCCGAAAGTCCGTTAAAACTTGCACCATAGCCAACACTAGTAGGAACGGCAAAAACCGGAGCGTCGGCAATTCCGCCAATAACCGAAGGCAAAGCTCCTTCCATTCCGGCAACAACAACAATTGCAGCGGCATTTTGAATTAGTTCGGAATGTTTTAACAATCTATGTAAACCGGAAACACCAACATCATTTTTCATTATGTAAGCAACATTCATTGCCAAACAAACTTCGGCTGCTTCTTCTATAACAGCGGCATCACTTGTTCCGGCAGAAAACAAAGCTACATAAGGTTCGTTAGATTTTAATGTTTTCTTTTTAGGCGGATTTATAATAAAAGTTCTTCCTGTTTTATTTTTTCTTCCTTTCGGATATTTTTTCGTTAACGCTTTAATTTGTATGTCGGTTAACCGCGTGAACAAAACCGGCGTGTTACCGTTCTTAAGTTTTCCGGCTATTTGTAAAACTTGCTTTACTGTTTTTGGTTCTGCCAAAACTACTTCCGCTAAACCTTGTCTTAAATTTCTATGGTAATCCAAGGTTATGTGTTCCATGCTATCGGTATAAAAAGGACCGTTTTTTAATTTGGTTAATACATTGTTAACCGAAATTTTTCCTTCAGATAAATTTTTTAACAATTTCAATATTTCCAACTCATTCATTTTTTTACACCTCCGCCTAATTTGTAGCCTTCCAAATCAAGTGTTATCCATTTATAACCGAAATTTTTTCCTAATTCAATTATTTCTTTTTTGTTTTTTAGTACTAATTCAATATCTTTTTCGGAAGCTTCTACGCGTAAGAAAAAATTATCTTCATCTTTGCATAAACGAACCCTGAACTGTTTTGCTCCTGCATTCCACAATACATTTTCAATTACTTCAATATTGTTAAGATGTTTCCGGTCGATAGGAATTCCTGTCATTACTCTGGAACTTAAACATGGAGTAGCCGGCTTATCAGCAAGTTGGATATTATTATTGCGTAGTATTTCCCTTATTTCAATTTTCTCAAAACCTATTTCGGCTAACGGTGCAAGTACATTGCTTTCAACAGCTGCTTTATGTCCGGGTCTGAAATCGGATTTATCGGAAGCATTGTAACCGTAAAGAACATATTTATATCCGTCTCTTGCAATAATGGAATCTGTAATTTTGAATAATTCTTTTCTGCAGTAATAACAACGGTTCAAATCATTTTTTAAATAATTCGTGTCTTCAAATTCTTTTCCCTTTACAACTTCATGTTCAATATTGAGCGAACGTGCAAATTCTATTGCTTCTTGTAAATCTTTTCTGGGTAAACTATAACTGTCTTGTGTTACGGCAAGTACATTACCGCCAATATTTTCTTTAATTTTACTTGCAGCCCAAATTAACATGGCACTATCGGTTCCACCTGAAAATGCAATGATTAAACCATCTTTAATTTTACTGCTTAGATATCGGTTTAACGTTGCCAATTTGCTTTTTATTAAAGCGTTATAGTTATCTTTATTTGAAATTAAATAGTTTTTTATCATATATTTTTTCTAAAAAAATCTAAAGTTAAAAAATTTTTATACTTCGTGAATAGTTCCGTCTTGCATTTTAATTACTCTATCGGCTAACTTTACCAATTCCGGATTATGTGTAACTATTAGAAGAGTTATTCCTAATTTATTTTTAAGTTCAATAAAAAGATTGTGAATTATGTCAC
>JALSNL010000044.1 GCA_026987055.1 Melioribacteraceae bacterium
AAAATTATTCTAAAGCTATGTAAAGAAAATTGATTATTAAGTTTAAATTGAGCTGATTCTTTTTGGGAGAGTGAATTGTTGATTTTACTTTTTTCCATACTAAATGTTCTTTATTTAGTTCTTTTCATTTTTTTGTTGTAAACTTGAATAAAGAAAACATTTACAAAACCTAAAAAACTAACTGCAACTTCGTTTATTCCGATGTGTAAATTTTGAACCAAACCTGAAGTTACCGGAATATATTGTAACAAAACTATAGCTGCTAAAAAGATTCCAAAGAAAAACAGACTGTCATTAGCAATTTTTTTAACATCTGCTATGAAAGAAGAATTATTAGTATTTGTTCTTTTTTTTCTTCCGTTTCCAAATCTTTCTTTTTCTAATGTTAAAGCTATTGAGTTTGTCATTTTCTATTTCCGTTTGTTTGTTTTCTTAAATCGTTAATACTAATTAACTGCACTCAATTCTTAATGCTGTGATATAAATCATTAAATCAGTAAAATGAGACATTTTAACAGCCTCAAAATAAGAATATCGATTTGGGTGGTTTTTTTTGTTATAAAATAATATATTGTTTTAAATTTTCTTCAGATAATTAAGGAAGAGTAATATTGACTACAAATAAAGAATCATTTGAAGAATCGGTAAATTCTATTGAGGAGACCACAAAAAGTAAAATTAATTCATTTTTAGTTAAACCGATTAAAATGGGTTTTTTGTACTTTGCAATTTTATTTTCAATTATTCTATTTGTTAAAATGGTTAATTATTTATCTGCAGAAAATGCTTTTTTTGTACTAAACATTTATGATGTTTTAATTTCAATTGTAGGATTTTCCCTGGGATTTATTTTGGAATTTGCTCTTCAATTAAGAAAAAGAATAGGAAAATAGTACGAAATAAAAATTTAACTTTACACTTAACAAATAAACAAGTATTTTTATATTAGTTTTTACAGTAACTAAATCCTTTAATTTTATCCCGTGAGATAATCAAGGAAATGAACAGAACTAACAAAATAATAATTTAGGAGAACCTCAGCGACGTAAGTCAATGAGGATTTTTTATATATGGTTATAAAAGCAAAAATTATAGACGAAATCGGTTTACAAAGAACAATTACAAGACTAGCTCACGAAATACTTGAACGCAATAAAGGTTCCGAAAACATTGTTTTAGTTGGTGTAAGAACAAGAGGAGAATTTCTTGCAAGAAGAATACTAAAAAAAATAGTTGAAATAGATGGCAATGAACCTAATCTTGGAATTTTAGATGCAACTTTATATAGAGACGATTTTAGAACACGACTAAAGCAACCTCAAGTTTCCGTAACCGATATAACATTTGATATAACCGATAAAGACGTTATTCTAATTGATGATGTTCTCTACACGGGAAGAACAACACGAGCGGCGCTAGATGCTTTAATGGATTTAGGAAGACCGAGAACAATTCAATATTGTGTTTTGGTCGATAGAGGTCACCGCGAAATGCCAATTAAAGCAGACTTTATCGGGAAAAATATTCCTACATCTTTAAACGAAGAAATTAAAGTAAAGATGAAAGAAATTGATGACGAAGATGCAGTTTATTTAATTGAAATAGAAAATTAAAAGAGGATAAATGTCACTAGCAATTAATCATTTACTCGGTTTACAAAACGTATCAAAAAATGATATTCAACTAATTCTGGATACCGCAGTAACATTTAGAGAAGTTTTAGATAGACCAATTAAAAAAGTTCCTACGTTAAAAGGAACAACCGTTGTTAATTTATTTTATGAAAATTCCACACGTACAAGACTTTCTTTTGAACTTGCGGAAAAAAGATTATCCGCCGATACTTTAAACTTTTCAACTTCAACAAGCAGCACTAAAAAAGGTGAAACATTTAAAGACACCGTTAGAAATATTGAAGCAATGAAAATTGATATGATTATAGTTAGACACAAATCTGCAGGTGTTCCGTTATACTTAACAAAAATAAGTAATGCATCAATTATAAATGCCGGAGACGGACAACATGAACATCCGACACAAGCTTTGTTGGACATGTATTCAATACGAGAAAAATTAGGCAAATTAAAAGGACTGAAAATTTGTATAGTTGGTGATATAAGACATAGCAGAGTTGCTCTTTCAAATATTTACGGATTAAAAACAATGGGTGCCGAAGTTTCCGTTTGTGCCCCGCCAACAATGATACCGAAGAATTTGGAAACTTTTGGAGTTAAAGTTTATACGGATATTCATAAGGCAACAAGAGAAAATGATGTGCTTAATGTATTGAGAATTCAACTTGAACGAAATGCCGGAAGTAGTATCCCTTCGTTAAGAGAATACCACAATTATTTTGGTATAACTTCCGAAGTAATAGAAAAGAATAATAAAGATATTTTAATATTGCATCCGGGACCAATAAATCGTGGTGTGGAAATGTCTTCTGAGGTTGCTGACGGACCGTATCAAATTATTTTAGACCAAGTTACAAATGGTGTTGCAATTAGAATGGCTGTATTGTATTTATTAGGGACAAAAAATTAAATAAGAGACAAGGTAAAAAATGAAAATAATTTTAAAGGAAATTACCCTACTACATCCCGGACAAAAAATAAATGAACAAAAGGATTTATTGATTGAAAACGGCATAATAAAAAAGATTGGAAATATAAGTCAAAATGATTTTTCATCCTCCGAAGTTTTTGATTTTAGCGGAAAGTATTGTGTACCCGGTTTATTTGACATGCATGTTCATTTAAGAGAACCCGGAAGAGAAGATGCGGAAACCGTATTAACAGGTTCAAACGCAGCTGCTGCCGGCGGATTTACAGCCGTTGCCTGTATGCCAAATACAAACCCTGCAATTGATTCTGCCGAAGTTGCTAACTTTATTAAACATAGAGCAGAAAAACATCTTGTTGATGTATATCCGATTGGTGCAGTTAGTAAAGAAAGAAAAGGTGAAAGTTTGGCTCCCATAGCTGAACTTGTTGATGCCGGAGCCGTTGGATTTTCCGATGACGGTGTAGCAGTTAAAACTTCCGCTTTGGTAAGAAGTGCATTAGAATATCTGAAAATGTACAATTTGCCACTCATGGAACATTGCGAAGACGAATCATTAGCCGGTGGTGCTATGAATGAAGGAACAATATCTACGGAATTAGGTTTACCTGCATTAGCAACAGTCGCAGAAGATTTAACCGTAGCACGTGATATTCTTATTGCGGAATATGTTGGCGGAAAAATTCACATTCAACATATAAGTTCTAAAAAATCCGTTGAATTGGTTAGAGAAGCCAAAACACGAGGAGTAAATATAACAGCTGAAGTAACACCACATCATTTTACATTAACGGATGAAGAACTAAGAACATACGATACTAATTACAAAATGAATCCTCCTTTGAGAACCCAAGAAGATGTAGATGCAATTATTGAAGGATTAAAAGACGGCACAATAGATTGCATTGCCAGCGATCATGCTCCTCATGCTATTGAAGATAAAGAAGCAGAATTTATTGATGCTCCAAATGGTATTTTAGGCTTGGAAACTCAACTCGGTTTGGCAATTTCGGAACTTGTTAAAAAGAAACATTTAACCTTAGAACAACTGATTGAAAAATTATCTATAAACCCTCGTAAAATTTTAAACTTGCAAGTTCCTCTTTTCAAAGAAGGAGAAAAAGCAAATTTAACAATTATTGATACAGAGCTAATTTGGACTGTTGATAAAAATAAATTCAAATCAAAATCACGCAATACACCTTTTGATAAACGGCTGTTGACAGGTAAAGCCGTAGCCGTAATAAATAATGGTAAAATGCTAATTGATGACGAATATAGAAACCTTTAATAAAACACTAAAATAGAATCTAGTGTAAAGTTAACTGTATTTTGTCGGCAAATGAACCCTCTCCCAAAGGGAGAGAGAGCAGTCCCTCTCTTTTTAAGAGAGGGGTTGGGGTGAGTTTTTAGATTACCGTTATTTATATATTAACATAACACTAATATTTTACCTTATGAAGAAATAAACCTTTTGCGGGTACAGCTTCGCCCGCAGTTTGACGGTTTTCTGCTTTTAATATTTCATCAATATACTTATCACTTTTATTTTTAACGGTTGCAGATAAAACTGTTCCTACAATTGTTCTAACCATTCCATGTAAAAATCTGTTTGCCTCAATTTTGAAAATAAAAAAATTGTTAGTCTCCCTCCAATGAATTTCATTGACAATACAAACTTTATTTTCCGTATCGGTTTTCTTTTTACAAAAAGAAGTAAAATTATGTTCACCCAAAAACACTTTGCTTACGGAGTTGAGTCTTTTAATATCAATTTTTTTAACATCAAAAAACCGGTACGAATAATTACTGTAAAAAGGATTTTTATTTTTGCCAATCAAATAAAAATAGCTTCTTTTTTCTGCATCGAATCTTGAATGAAAATTTTCCGGTACTTCTTCCATTTTTTTTATGGCAATTGCTTCGGGTAGCATAGAATTTATTGCATGCCTGACACGAAATAAATTAAGTGATTTATTAATCTTAAAATTAGCAACCTGTCCCCAAGCATGAACACCGGCATCGGTTCTTCCGGAACCTATTAAATTTATTTCAGATTGTGTAATTGTTGAAATTACTTTTGTTAGTTCATCTTGAATTGTATTCCCGTTTGGTTGAGATTGCCAACCGGAATAATTTGTACCATCATACTGGATTGTAAGTTTATAATTATACATAGTGTTGTAATATTTTGAAAAGAAATATAAGAAATTGGTTTTGATATTTATAACTTCAAAGGATAAAATAAGTTTGTATATTTTATGTTTTTTTCCAAAACGAAAAGCAATTAAAATAATTGACAAATTAAAATTGTAGTGTCGAATCTCCCGATTCGACATTTTAACCGAATTGAACGGAAATAAATTACAGAAAAGTAAATTATTATATTACGATTCACGTTAAACTAAAAGATTGGACTAGCAGGAAAACCACTACTACAAATTGTTTTTCATTACGGTTTGTTAGTTAATCCGGTTATGTTATGGTCGGGGTGATAGGTTTTTCCCAAAGGGATGACTCCGGCAGAACCTACTTACATTTTCTGAGTTTGTACAATTTTAATTTTGTCGGGGTGATAGGTTTTTCCCGAAGGGATGCCTTCGGCAGAACCTACTTACATTTTCTGAGTTTGTACAATTTTAATTTTTGTCGGGGTGATAGGAT
>JALSNL010000045.1 GCA_026987055.1 Melioribacteraceae bacterium
GTCTGCTATTTTTGTTGTTTTGTTTTCAAAGTGTTTTAATTTTTTCATTAGATTGTCTCTAACTTTTTTAAACTTTGACATATTTTCTTTTGTAACGGATTTTGAAGATGGAAATTTTTGTGTTAAGTAATTTACGGCACTTCCGTTTTTATAAAATCTAAAATCCAAATGCGGACCGGTTGCGTGACCGCTTTGTCCAACGTATCCTATAACTTGTCCTTGTTTTACTCTTGCTCCAACTCTAATTCCGTTTCCATATTTTGAAAGATGCATATAACCGGAAGTATAAACACTGTTATGCCGAATTTTAACAAATCTGCCTGCACCGCCTTTTCTTTGTCGTAAAATAACAATTCCGTCTCCAACAGCTTGAACCGGTGTTCCGATTGCAGCAGCGTAATCAATTCCAAGATGCGGACGATAAACTCTAAATATAGGATGGAATCTGTGATAAGAAAACCGTGAACTTATTCTTCTGTATTTCAGCGGAGCTTTCAAAAACTTTTTCTGCAAGCTTTTTCCGTCTTCATCAAAATATTCTTCTTTCCCGTTTTGGTTAAACAAAAATGCTTTATAAGTATTTCCTTTATGAATAAACTCTGCGGTTAATATTTTTCCAACTCCAACAAATTCATTACCAATATATTTTTCTGTAAATACGGCAAAAAATTTATCTCCTTTTTGAATTGTATAAAAATCTATTTGCCAAGCAAAAACATCTGCCAACTCTACAGCTAACAGAGGCGAAGCGTTTTCTTCAATTAATGTTTGATAAAGGGAATTGGTAATTGTTCCGGCAATTGATTTCTCTTTTGTTGTTATTTTTTTATTTGCTTTGGTAATTTTAAGCGAATCTCCAAATTGAACTTTTACGTATGTAATTTTATCAATTTCATAAATAAATGTATTTAACGTATTAGCGGAATCTCTATTGAGGTACGCAATAAATTCTTTATCCGGTCTAATTTTTCTAAAATCAAAAAACGGTTTTGCTTTATTGACCAACTCTGAAATTTTCGGATATGTTAAACCTAAAGGCAGCAATACATCGGCAAGTGTTTCGTTTTTCTTTATCGAATCTTTTTTTACAATTAATGAATTTTCTTTAATCCCGAAAGAGTCGTAAATAATTTTAGGTTTTTGTACAACATTATGTTCAACTTTTTTTTGCGAACAGCTTGAAATAAGGGAAGCAAATGTTATAAGAACACTAATTGCTATTCCGGAAAGGTATTTTTTTATTTTCACTGGTTTTTAATTATGTATAATTTTATAAAGTTATTTACTTCAATTTATTAATTATATCTACCGTTGTAATGCCTTCTGCTTCCGCATTAAAACTTGGTATTATTCTATGGCGTAAAACCGGAATTAAAGCTTTCTCCACATCAGCTATTTCCGGTGTGTATCTTCCATCTAAAATTGCGTAAGTTTTTGCAGCAAGTATTAAATATTGAGATGCTCTTGGTCCGGCACCCCAACTAATTAGTTCGGCAATTTCTTTTTTAAATAAATCATTATTTGGTCTTGTGCTGTTAACAAATTTAACGGCATATTCAATAACATTATCTGCAACGGGAACACGTTTTACAAGTTGCTGAAATGTTAAAATATCATCTGCAGTAATCGTTTCATTTATTTCAACACTTAAGTTACCGGTAGTATTTTTTACAATCTTCATTTCCTCTTCAAAGCTCGGATAATCTAACCAAAGGTTAAACATAAATCTATCCAATTGAGCTTCGGGCAAAGGATAGGTTCCTTCTTGTTCAATAGGATTTTGTGTTGCAAGCACAAAGAAAGGATTTGGCAAAGCATATTTTACACCGGCAGCGGTAACGGTTTTTTCTTGCATTGCTTCTAATAAAGCCGCTTGGGTTTTGGGTGGTGTTCTGTTAATTTCATCGGCAAGAATTATGTTTGCAAAAACCGGACCTTTAATAAAACGAAACTTTCTTTGTTTAGTAGTTTGGTCTTCGTCTAAAATTTCCGTACCGGTAATATCACTCGGCATTAAATCCGGTGTAAATTGGATTCTGCTAAACTTTAAATTTAAAGCTTCCGAAAGTGTTTTGATAAGAAGCGTTTTGGCTAACCCTGGCACACCAACCAAAAGGCAGTGTCCGTTAGAAAGCAATGCCGTAAGTAAGTTTTCAATTGTTTCCTCTTGCCCAACAATAACTTTAGCAATTTCTTTTCCGGTTAAATTTATTTTCGATTGTAACTTTTCAACAAGTTCCACATCATTTATATTTTCTTTCAATAGAAATCCTTAAAGTCTAATTTCCCAATAAATATTTTTCTTAATTTCTTCCATCCACTTTGTAAACAGTTGTTCCTTTTTTTTCAATTCGGTAATCTTTTTTATTTCATCGTAATCATCTTTTAAATTAGCTTTATGTTCCGGAATTTTCTTTATCAGCTTAACAATATGAAAACCGTAATTACCATTTCCAAGATCTAATCTTTTTGGAAAACTAATTTCACCTTCCTTTAATTTAATAATTTCCTTTAGCAAAGGTTTTTCCAACTGTCCTTTTTCAAATGTACCAAGTACTCCGCCGAATTTTGCGGTTTGTTTATCATCGCTATATTTTAATGCGTAGTACTCAAATGTATTAACCTTATTTACAATGCTATCTCTAATATCCGTCAATTTTTCAATAGCCCGTATATCCGCATCGTTATCACTTTTAACTTTTATTAAAATATGCCTTGTATGAATTGATTCGCCTCTGCGTTCCAACATTTGAATAATATGAAACCCAACGGGAGATTCAATAACTTTAGAAATTTCACCTTTCTTTAATTGAAAAGCAGCCGATTCAAACTCAGGATAAAAAACACCTCTTTTTACAAAACCCAAGTCACCGCCTTCTTTAGCACTTCCCGGATCTTCGGAAACTTTTTTAGCCAATTCGGCAAAATCAGCTCCGTTTTTTATAGAATCCAAAATAGATTGGGCATATTTTTTTGCAGCATTTTTTAATTTGTTTCCGGCTTTGGGATTTATAAATATATGTGCAATTTTAAACTTTTCCGAAATCATCCCAAGTGAATCTTTGTAGGTATTGTAGAACTCTTCTACATCTCTTCTTGTAACATTAATTTTACCAAATTTCTGCTGTTTAAGCTTTTCTGCCATTATATTCTTTTTGGTATCATCTTTCATTTCGCGTTTGATTCTTTCAACGCTCATACCATAAGCTTTTTCCAGTTTTTCTTGAGAACCGTATTGCTGTTTATAGTAATTTATTAAATAGTCCAATCTTCCGTTAACTTCATCATCCGTAACTTCAATGGAATCTAAAATTGATTGTGCGTACAAGAGTTTATCTTCAATTAATTTTTCCAATAATTGTCTTTTTAATGTTGAATCATTCGGATTAAGATTTCTTTGTGCGGCAAACATTGCAGTTTGAAATTCCAATTCGGATTTTAATATAACTTCATCATCAACAACAGCAACAATTTTATCTAAAACCTCTTGTGCGTGAAGTGAATAAAAACATAAGAACAAAAATATTATAATTTTTTTCATTTAATTTCCTTAGTAAATCTTTACTTGTTTTTCAGAAATAAGTTTGTTTATATAGTTACGCACAAGCTCTTTATTTTTAGTTGCTTTGTACATAGCTTCAACTTCATTTTTTATGTACTTAAATTTTGGAACACTATTCTTTTTTATCTTTTCAGTTTGTTGAACAACAACAAAATTGTTAAGTTCCGTTTTAATAACCAAACTGATTTCATTTCTAAATTGCTCTTTTAATACCCTTAAAATTCTTTTTGAAGGTATTTGAGAAATTTTAACTAATTTATTTTTATAACTTTTCACTACATCGTCTTTGTTAACAATTTCTTTTACTGCGGTATTCCATCCTTTTGAAATTGCTTTGTTTCTAAAATCTATAGCATTTGCTTCATTTAAGAAACTTATAGAATTTAATATATACGCATCGGTTGGCAATTGAAAATTATTTTTGTTTTTGTTATAAAATTTTAATAATTGGTTACTATTATACGTATAACTATTGTTACTTAAATAATCTTTAATAGCAAATGAAGCAGCCAATTTTTTCTTTGTCTGCTTCATTACATTATTAAATTCTGTTTTTTTTAATATTCCTTTTTTTTCGGCAACCTGGTATAATATTTCTGTTTCAATCCATTGACGAATAAATTCATCTTTAAATTCAACACTTTTATTATTATCCTCCAGATAATTGTTTAGTTGTGTTTCGGTTAGTTTGGAATTTCCAACTTCGGCAACAACTATTTCTTTTATTTTTTTGTTCTTGGTACATCCCAGAACTAAAATAAAAAGGAATAAAAATGCTATTTTATTTTGTTTCATAAGCATGTTTTAATTCTTCATAAAACAATTTCGGTTTATAAGTTTCTTTTAACCTATTTGTATATTCTTTTTCCAACCTTGCACTTTCCATATCTTGAAATTTGCTTGTAACTTCTGCTCTGGCTTCTTCAAATGTTTTATTTCTACCAATAATCTTTTTAATAAGTTTAACAATGCTCCAGCCATCTTTATTTTTGAAGATATCGGAAATATCACCTTCATTTTTCAGAGCAAAGGCATGTTTGGCAGCTTCGTTTTTATCGGCATTTACAAGTCCTTCGTTACCGCCGTTACTTCTATTTTTCAATTTATCACTATGTTTGCGTGCAACATCTTGAAAATCGCTTCCGTTTTTTACCATATCATAATACTTATGAATCAACGAATCATTTCGTGAATATATTTCCATAAATTCTACTTGATTTGGTATTACGTATTGATCTTTTGTCTTTTCAAATAGTGCTTTTATTTTAGTACTATCCATATCTATTTTATTCCAAATTTCTTCTTCTTGAAGTTTGAAAATATAAATACCATTTTTATATTCATCCATTAGTTTAACAAATTCGGGATTATTTTTTAGTTCTTTTTCCGCTTTAAGTTCCAATAATTTAATTTCTTTGAATTCGTTAACTAAAGAATTAACTAATTTTTCGTTTATTACTTTACCAATATTTTTGTCATTTTTTAAGTTATAATCAACAATATCATCAAGTGAATATTTCTTCTTATTAATTTCCAATAAAGGAATATCCTTAGCTTTATTATGAAGTTCACTTTCCCAATAACTATCATTTAATCTAACTTTATTTGTATCGTTTGCCAATATTGTTTTAAGTGCATTGTCAAACAAAACAAAATTAAATTC
>JALSNL010000046.1 GCA_026987055.1 Melioribacteraceae bacterium
ACAACCGCTGACGTTTACCAAAGCATCTATTAAGCTTACTCCGTTAGGATTGTAAACTTCAAGCGGATCAATTTTTAATCCCGCTTCGGTTAAATTTATTTTATGAATTTCACTTAACGGATACATTCCTTCTTCGGGTGAAGCGGGAAGCATACCGAGAAAAAAATATGTTAAAAGAATCAGCAAAATAATTGTCGGATATTTTTTCGTTTTCATTATTATTCCGTATGTTTGTTAAAAGTTTACTTATCAATTTGTATTGTAATTTAATAATGTTTTGTCAATATTGAAAAGATTATATTGGGGCGATTGCAGTTCCAAAAGCGTTGCTCAAAGTTACACAGAGAAGGCACAGAGGTTCGCAAAGGGAAAATTAAAACAGACATATCAGAGTTTAATGCGTATAATTAAAAGTTCAAAATAGATGAAAAAAGACAATAAAAAACTTACAAGAAATTTTTATAAAGCAGATGTGCTTGAAGTTGCGGAAAATTTACTTGGGAAGATATTCGTTTATAAAACCAAAGGTAAAACACTAAAAGCAAAAATTGTGGAAGTGGAAGCTTACAATGGCAAAATTGATGAAGCGGCTCATACTTTCAACGGAAAAACCGAACGAAATAAAATTATGTTTAACGAAGGCGGATTTTTATATGTTTATTTTACTTACGGAATTCATTTTTGTGCCAACATTGTTACGGGTAAAAAGAATGAAGGAACGGCAATTCTTTTACGTGGAATGGAACCGCTTGAAGGTGTTAAATATTTTTCAAAAAAAAGATTTCCTGAAAAAAGATTAAATGAAATCAATAAAAAAGATTTATTAAACGGACCTGCTAAAATTTGTCAGGCTTTTAATATTACAAAAAAACAAAACGGAATTGATTTAACCGGAAATAAAATTTATTTGTTGGACGCACCGAAAATTCCGAACAGCAAAATGATTAAAACAACAAGAATAGGAATTAAAAAATCGGTGGATTTGCCTTGGCGGTTTTATATTAAAGACAATATTTACGTTTCGAAAAAATAATTGTTCAATTATTTTAGGAACAATATTATTAAATTAAGTGTATTAAAAATGTACCTTCAATAGATAAAGATTAATTTTGAAAAAAATTAAAACTTAAATAGAAAAATCGGAGAAAAGATGAATATAAAAACTTCACATATTCTTATTATAGCTGTGATGTTCTTCCTAAATATAAATGCACAAAAAAAGCAATTTAGAAAACTTGAAAACAATGCATTCAAAGTTGGAGAGAAATTAACTTTTGATGTAAAATACGGTTTTGTAACTGCGGGTGTTGCATATATGGAAATACCGAAAATAAAAAAAATTGCTAAACGAGATGTTTACCAAATAAGGTTTAAAGTAAATTCCGTTTCCGCTTTCGATCCTTTCTTCAAAGTTAGAGACAGATACGAAACATATATGGATGTAGAAGGATTATTCCCTTGGCGATTTGAACAACACATAAGAGAAGGAAGTTATTCAAGGGACTTTTCCGCATTCTTTGATATGAGAAAAAATAAAGCTATAACAACCGGTGGCAAAACCTATGATATTCCCGATAATGTAAACGATATAGTTTCCGCTTTTTACCTTGCAAGAACTTTTAATTACGATACGCTTAAAGTAGGCGATAGTTTTCACTTGGAAAATTTTTATAAAGATAAAGTCTATCCGCTTGATGTTGTTTACCGCGGAAAAGAAACCATTACGGTTGATGCCGGTACGTTTAATTGCATAATGATTGAGCCGATGGTTGTTGCAGGCGGTTTATTCAAGAGTGAAGGAAGCATAATTATTTGGTTAACCGATGATGAAGTGAAAATGCCGGTAAAAGTAAAAACAAAAGTTCTAATTGGTTCAATTGATGCCGTTCTTACTAAGTACGAAGGTGTTTCGGAAAAAATGACTTCATTAAGAAAATAATATTTCACAATTTTTATCTCTGCAATTTTGTAATAATCATAATTTGTCTTTTAAATAATTCAAGTAGAATCAAAAATTCCTTTTAGTTATTTTACATATATGAATAATGAAATACAAACTCCGGAACAGGAGCCGGAAAAACAAAATAAACTAATTCCAACAATATCTCCTGTTAAAGCTGCAATTATTGGTTTGGTTGCTGTTTTTTTATTGTATGAATTTGGCGGCGGCATTTTAGCAATTGCCATTTTCGGATTCGATCTTACCAAAGCAAATATGAATTTATTGCGTTTGCTAACTATTGGCACGCAAGTTCTTTTTATTCTTGTTCCCGCAATTTATTTAAGCAAGCTGGTATTTGAAGATGTTACTTCCGTTGTTAGATTAAAAATGCCTAAACCCAAAGAAGTAGGTTTACTTTCAATTGGAATGATAATTTTAATTCCGCTTTTACAAGAATATCTCAATGTGCAAAATTATGTAATTCTTAAACTATCGGAATCAAGTTTATTTATTAAAGGCATAAAAGATTTTTTAGATACATTGGATAAGTTTGTTGAACAATCCTACACACAATTACTAACCGGAAATAATATTTTTGAAATGATATTGATTGTTTTAACAGTTGCCGTAACTCCGGCTATTTGCGAGGAATTTTTTTTTAGAGGTTTTGTGCAAAAAAGTTTTGAATATAAGTTTAAACCTTTTTGGGCAATTTTTATTACTTCATTTGTTTTTGCTTTATATCATTTTAACCCTTACGGTTTTTTACCTTTGATGGTAATAGGAATGTATCTTGGCTATTCTATTTACTTAAGTGATTCAATTATTGTTTCAATTATTTTGCATTTCTTAAACAACTTTGTTTCGGTAATTGCTTTTTTCATTTTTGGTGATGAAGATATAATTCAATCCGGTATTGTAGATGTTGAAGGAATAAACACGCATTTAATTACTTTTATTTTATTACTTGCACTTTTTATTGGTTTTGTTATCTTTGTTAGTAGGAACTATAATAAACTTACAAAGAGCGAGGTGTAAAATGATTTGTCCTAAATGCGAAGCCGAATACGTTGAAGATGTAAAAATTTGTCCGGTGTGTAATATAGAATTAATACCAAAGAAAGATTTTGAACTGAATTTAGTTCATCACGAAGATTGGACAACTGTTTATACAACGGATGAACTTTACAAAGCTGAAATGATAAAAGCCAATCTTAAAGGTGGAAATATTGAGGCTATTATTCTTTCACAAAAAGATAAAAGCTTTCCCAGTGCCGGAGATTTATCAGTTGTAAAACTTCTTGTAAAAAAAGAAGATGCCGAAGATGCAATAAAACTAATTGAAGATATCAACAAAGAATAATTTTTATGTCACTTGGTAATACTGCTACTCGTATAATAGTTTCGTTAATTGCAATTCCGCTAATATTAGCCGCTTGTTTTTATGGTAAAATTCCTTTCTTAATTTTTGTATTGGGAATTGGACTTATTTCATTTTGGGAATTTTCCGAACTTACAAAAAATAAAAATGCCCATGTTAATATTACACTTGGTTTTTTAGCAGTAACCGCAATTATTATTAATAGTTATTACTTGTTTACTAATACGACGATAATTTTAATTGTGTCTGTAGTTTTGCTTTTATTAACCGAATTATTTAGGAACAAAGAATCAGCAATAATAAATGTGGGAACAACTTTACTTGGAATTTTATATCTCGGTTTGTTAGCATCATCAATACTATTGATAAGAGAATTTTTTAACAAATCGGAAATGCTTTATTCGGAAGGTGGATATTTAATAATCTCAATAATGATTTCCATTTGGGTATGTGATTCCGCTGCTTTTTTTATTGGTTCTGCTATAGGGAAACATAAATTGTTCCCAAGAGTTAGCCCGAATAAAAGCTGGGAAGGTGCTGTAGCGGGATTTATATTCGCAATTGTAGGAATGGTTATTTCCAAATTTCTTATACTAAATTATTTATCTTGGCAGGATATAATTGTTATTGGAATAATTGCCGGTACAATAGGACAGCTTGGAGATTTAGTGGAAAGTTTAATAAAACGGGATGCAAAAGTAAAAGATTCGTCTTCCATAATTCCTGGACATGGAGGAATTTTTGATAGATTCGATTCCCTACTTCTTACGGCACCTGTTGTTTACTTATACTTATTTTTCTTTGTCAGTTAATTATAATTTTAATACCTCGCATTTAATAATCAACAAATTTATAAACAGGAAATTCTAATATGAAGAAAATTCTTTTAATACTTTTTTTGTTAAGTTTAACATCAATTTTTGCACAAACGGAAATTAAAATTTCTAAAGAGAGATTTAATTTTTTAATAGACAGCTTAACAACAAGAAAAACAAATTTATTAGCAAAGAAATTAATCTTAAAAGCACAGATAGACAGTTTGGAAAAAGTAATTACCGGATTGGATTCCAAAGTAAAAAGTGCACACATAAAAAAACTTTATAGAAAATACGGTAGAAAAATTGGTGGCAGATTAGCAGCCGGAAAAATTTGGAAAGGAATGACCGAGCAAATGTTAAAAGATAGTTGGGGACAACCTGATAGAAAAACAAGGAATAAAAAGAAATGGGGCTTGTTTACGCAGTGGTATTATGGAACTATAACATACTATTTCAAAAATGGCAAACTTACTGATTGGAAAGAGAAATAATTTTGATAAATATTTATATATTTAAGTTTTAAGAATTATCTAAGAGGCATAAAATGAAAATAAAAAAACATGCTGTCGCTTTATTGCTGTTATTCCTATTTGTGGTTTCTTGCAGTACAGTTCCTTTAACCGGAAGAAAACAACTCAGTTTAATTCCGTCTTCTCAAATGATGTCTATGAGTTTCCAGCAGTATGATCAATTTTTAAAAGAACATCCTACAAGTAAAAATGTTCAACAATCACAATTAGTAAAAAAAGTCGGAAGAAAAATTCAAAAAGCGGTAGAAAGATATTTTAGTCAACATAATTTAACCGACAGATTAAATGGGTATAATTGGGAATTTAATTTAGTGGAAAGTAAAGATGTAAATGCGTGGTGTATGCCCGGTGGTAAAGTGGTTTTTTATACCGGAATTATTCCGATTTGTAAGGATGAAGAGGGGATTGCCGTAGTAATGGGACACGAAGTTGCCCACGCTGTTGCAGAACATGGCGGGGAAAGAATGAGTCAAGGTTTGTTAACTCAACTTGGCGGTTTGGGTTTAGCACTTGCATTACAAAAGAAACCT
>JALSNL010000047.1 GCA_026987055.1 Melioribacteraceae bacterium
CTAAACAAAAAAGAGATGTATCTAAATTCCATGGCATGTTTTTATACAATGGCATTTGAGCCATTTCCCAAATAAAGTTTATTGGAATTGAAATAAGGATGATATAAATAATGATCTTTTTCATATTAATTGTTTTTTAGTTTAATTTGCCATTTTTAGAAATTCCACAACTTTTTCTGCTTGTTTTGATGTTAAATTTGCCCTTATTCTCATATGTTGACCTATTGTTTCCCATTGCATATCACTAAACGTAGTTGGTGAAGGAGCATTATGACATCTAACGCAACTCTGTCCCCATATTTGTGCTCCGGATTTTCTTACGGAAGCATTTTCTGAAGATGAACAAGCAGATATTAATAAACTTGCTAGAATAGTAATTGGTATATAAGTAACTGTAATATTTTTTTTAAATTTCATTTTGCTTTCTCCTATTTTAAAAACCCAATGACCAATGCAGCATGAAAGAATCAGTTGTAGGTGAATTTTTTTTATTAGTAATTGATGTAGTTTGATACCCTAATTTTATGACTGTTCTCCAATCCAGCCAATAGTTAATCCCAAAAGCAAACTGTGTTTTTTTATTACCCCAAACAGCTTTTGTTGGTAAAATCAGTTTTGAATATCGACCAACAAACTCTAAATGACTGAATATTTTATTTTTTACAAAAGCAGGCTTTATTGATAATTGTGCATAATAAGCTTCACTCCTGTTATCAAAAGTATATCTTTCTTGTTGACCATCTTCCATGATATAATTTGCTTTATCAACTTCAACTTTATTCCATTGAGTTTTTAAATCGATAATACTTTTTAAAAAATTAATATTTTTAACATAACTTAAATCTATTGAATAAAGTTGTGCTTTAACATTTTGATATTCTGAATTTGAATTTCCAACTGTACCAAATTGCCCTGAAATACCAATTTCTAAAGTAGCATCCGCTAATGGTAAAACTCCTATTCTTCCCCCAATAGTTTTGTTTTTATTATTATCCTCAAAATTATCATAGTGAAGCTTTCCGGCTTCCTCTGGTTCTTCGCTACCATCATTCAGGTTTGGCCCATTAACTAAATAGATAGAATAATTTATTTCACGCTCAGGCATTACATCAAATGCTCCTCGTAATTCAATTCCAACTTGCGAAGAAGGTCCAACTTGCTCTGCGTGCGTAAAACCAAGAGGATTGCTTGGTAATCTATTTATCCACCGTGGATGTAGTCTTTCACTGAAAGTGCCAAATGGGATTAAGAATTTTCCTAAGCGTAGAGTAATGTAATCATTAATAAAATAAGACATATTAGCATATTCCAGATTTATAATTGTTTCTCCATCTTCCAACTCTAATTCCAGTTCCGATTCGAAAAGTAATTTACTTGATTGTCTCCAAAGAAAAATAGGATTAAAGCTACCTCCAACAAAAGTTGAGTTATCATTTTGAATTTCCAATCCTGAATGTGCATATCCTCTTAATAAAAATGTACTTGTGCCCGGTTTATATTTCATTACTTCTTTTTTTAATGCTGTTACTTCCTCTTTGGTTTGAGCATTGCTAAAACTTGTAAGACAAAACAATAAGAGAAGCAAAATATTAACTTTAAGATATTTCA
The DNA here is from genome assembly GCA_026987055.1 of Melioribacteraceae bacterium. GTDB lineage: Bacteria > Bacteroidota > Ignavibacteria > Ignavibacteriales > Melioribacteraceae > JALSNL01. The sequence continues at coordinate 1,609 of JALSNL010000047.1, forward strand.
TTTTATAGCTCCTTTTGAATTATTCTTTTTTATTTAGGGAACGTATATATAATACTAATTGCCAACGTTGAGCTTTTGAGAAAATTTCTTTATACGATGCCATTGGAGGATTACCTGTAGTAATTTTCCAAAATATTGCTCCATCAGATTGGTTTTGTACATTTTCAGAAGTTAGATCTGATGGTCTTGGATTCAATCCTGTTCCGGCAATACCATCACCTTTCCCGGTTTCTCCATGGCAAATTATACATTGCTGTTCAAAAATAACTTTCCCTTTTTGAGCTGCTATAAGTGTATCTTTAATAATCATTTTAAGTTTATCAGCAGATTTGGGAGCTTTCCAGATCTCCTCATTTTGTAATACTTTAATATTTGTACTTTTATACTTTTTACTTGTATATCCTTTTGCTGCGACAATTATTAGAATTAAAAATAAGCCACATAAAACATAAATTATTTTGATTCTTTTTTTAATCATGATTCCATACCTCCATTTAAGATAAAAGTATTTTTCTAATGAGCAATTACACCACCATATAATCCTGCAATTGAAACTAAAGCAAAAGTTATTAACGCAAATACCCAAACAAATCTTTTTAATTTTTTTATATAAAAAGAAGCTGACCAAAAAATAAGAGATGCTAAAACTCCAAATCCAAGAAGTTCATGAGTTTCTACTAATGAATATGAAGATTTTCCTTCAAAGGGTTCTGCTTGGTTTAAGCCGCTAAGAACAGCAATTACCGTAAAGAAAGCAGCTATTGGAATTATTATTTTAAGCGAGTCCCAATATTTTTTTTCCTTATATCCCAATAGCATTAGAAAAAATCCGATAACAGTAAGTGCAATGGGAAAGTGTATTACTTTATTATGAATATGTTCCAAAGCAGCATTGATAGAAACTTCTTTAACTTCGTCTTCCTCAATTTCTTCATTATACTCATCGGAAGTCTTTATGTGCTGAGTAGCCATAAACTTTTCAGTTGGCATTCCGTTTATTGCAATTGTGTCTTGTCCAACAATGGTTAAAGTATCCGGTTTTATAACCGGTTTTTTCTTTTTATGCCCTTCATGAGCAAATAAAATATTTGTTGCTAAAATTATTATTAACATTATGTTAATGTTTATTTTTATCATTTTATACCTCTTAAATATTACCTCAAAGATTCATTAGATTATGAATCTTTGAGGACTTTTTATATTATTTATTTTGTCTCTAAGGTTTTCATTTTCATTTTTCCCTTTGGAGTCATTTTCATATTATTCATTCCTTTCATTTTTGTTTCCATCATTTTCTTATTTTCTTTCATATTCTTTTTATGCTTCATTTTTTTATCCATCATTTTCTTATTTTCTTTCATATTCTTTTTATGCTTCATTTTTTTATCCATCATTTTATTCATACTCATATCTTTGATGGATATTTTTTTTAGAGTCATTCCGCATTTTGAACATTCACCAGGTGCATCCTTCGCTGTCTCACATTTCATGGGACATTCATAAACATATCCGTCTTTGTTTTTATCTATCTTTTTCATTTTCATCATCATTTCGCTTCCCATATTTTTGTCTTTTTTATGAGCATGGTTATGTTCTTGTGCCATTAAAACTGACGTTGATAAAAATGAAACTACTATTGCTACTACTGCGATTTTAATTATGTTTTTCATAATTATATCTCCTTTTTTTGTTATTTGATTGTGTTAATTTCACCTGTTTTTATTCTAATTGATTTTTCTATGTCGGAAACAAAAATCCAACCATCGCCACTTTGTCCCGTATTGCCATATTTTATAATAACGTTTGTAATACGGTCTGTTTCTTCATCATTACAAATAAGTTCTATTTTTACTACGGAAGAATATTTTTGAACGTATTTTATTGAAAAACTAAAAGCATCGCTATCAGCCCATTCGGCTAATGCATTTGCATCCAGTACAGTCATTCCGGTAACACCCGCTTCTTCTAATTTTTCAATAACAATTTCAGCTTTACTATGTCTTATATATGCTTTTATCTCTTTCATTACTTTCTCCTTATTTCACAGACCAATGTTTGTTGCTATTTACAACAGCTTTTACCACTACCGGCATTTTTTATCTTTCTAACCATTAAAGCAACTACAATTACTCCCAACACTATTCCAATTATAATTTCCATCTTCGCCTCCTTCCATTTTAATCAACTGTTGCTAACGATTTATTTGCTTTAATCATTTTATTCACTTCTCTTTTCTTTATTATGTAAAATATTGCAGGGAATAAAGTCAGCTCCATAATTAGACTTGTTAAAATACCGCCAACCATTGGCGCCGCAATCCTTTTCATAACATCAGAGCCAATTCCCGTACCAATAATAATCGGGAATAAACCAATCATTGTTGTTAATACTGTCATCATCTTAGGACGTATTCTTTTTACTGCTCCTTCAAATATCGCTTCTCTCAAATCATGCAAGTTATTAAGCAGACCATTTTTAATAAATCTATCGTATGCAATATCCAGATAAAGAAGCATTACAACACCGGTTTCCGCACTTACGCCAAGTAACGCAATAACTCCAACCCAAACTGCAACACTAATATTAAATCCGGCAAAGTAGAGATACCAAATTGCACCAACCATTGAGAATGGTAAAGCAAGAAGTATAATACCTGTTTTAATCCATGACTTTGTATTAATGTAAAGCAACAGTATTACAACTAAAAGCGTAATAGGAATAACCATTGCAAGACGTTTACTTGAACGTTCCATATATTCGTATTGCCCGCTCCATATAAGCGAATAACCGGCAGGTAACTCAATTTTTTCGGCAATTATTTTTTTAGCATTTTCCACATAAGTTCCTACATCAATATCTTTTATATCAATATAAACCCAAGCATTTGGTCTTGCATTTTCCGATTTAATTGCAGGCGGACCTTTTTTAATTTGTAACTCCGCCAGTTCGGAAAGAAGTACATTTCCACCACCTCGTATAGGAACCCGGACTCTTTTTAATTCCTCAATGTTTTCGCGGTAATCTCTTTGATATCTAAGATTAACAGGATAGCGTTCAAGTCCTTCAACTGTTTTTGTTATATTCATTCCTCCAATAGCAGACATAATAACATCTTGCACATCGGAAATTGTTAACCCGTAACGTGCTATTGCATCCCTGTTTATTTCAAAATCAACATAGTTTCCTCCGGCTGATCTTTCCGCATAAACCGAACGTGTACCTTTTATTGTTTTTGCAACTTGTTCTATTTCCTTACCGATTTTTTGAAGAACTTTAATATCCGGTCCGCCTATTTTAATTCCAACCGGTGTTTTTATTCCTGTTGCCAGCATATCTATTCTGGTTTTGATTGGCATTGTCCATGCGTTAGTTAATCCCGGAATTTGTATAGCTGCATTTAATTCTTCTACAAGACTTTCAGGTGTAACGCCGGGTCGCCATTGACTTTTCGGTTTAAGCTGAATAGTTGTTTCAATCATAGAAAGTGGCGCCGGATCCGTAGCTGTTTCCGCTCTGCCAATTTTACCAAATACAGATTCAACTTCCGGAAATGTTTTTATAATTCTATCTGTCTGCTGCAAAATC